>LJUP01000395.1 GCA_001303955.1 Bacteroides sp. SM23_62
ATCCACCATGAAAGAAATGCATGATTACGAATTACTGGAATGATAACGGTTGATCTCTTTCCAGTTGATCCTTTCGAGTTCGGCTTTGCGTTCGGTTGAAAGGTATAGCTTCCGTGCATTCTCATGCATCAGGAAATCGGTCATCCAGAGCGCTTCATCCAGGGATATCCAGTTTTCATCGACCAGTTCTGCAAGTGCCAGGGCGATGCCTGTATACTTTATAAAATCCCGACGGTGAATTTCAGGTTTATCCATTATGCAGATGATTTGGTTTTTGTTAAAATACTGTTATTTAATCTTTAATATTATTATGTATCTGGAATAAAATATGTATTGTTGCATGCTGAAAGAAGAAGTATATTGCGCAATTCGTAAATAATGAATACCAAAAAAATCTATTATAAAATGAAAAAAACTTTACTCCTGGTTGCAGCAGGATTGTTGCTGATCACCACTGCCCAGGCTCAAAAAGCAGAAATTGGAGGATTTTACGGGATATCTTTCAACAGTAAGATCCGGACCTATTACGGAGAATTTAAAGTAGATGATAAGGCCAACTACGGGGGACAGTTAAGCATTGCCTTGTCCTCAGAAACATTTGTCGAATTGATGTATAACCGGACCGATACAAGAGTGCAATATTACCGCTCTCAACCATTCGATATTTCGATTGAATATTTCCATATCGGGGGATTACAGCAATTGGATGCATGGGCATTATCAGTAGCCCTCGCAGGAGGTGCGAAGATCTTTCTTCATGAAAGGATCGGGATCAGACTGCAGGCCAGGTTGGGTATGCCCATGCTCTTTAACGGGCTCTATCTTGGAGTGGGCACAGGGGGAGTTTCCAGCGGTGCAAGTTTCCGTGTTCCGCTTGTCCAGTTTGACCTGTCAGCCGGACTTTTCTTAAGACTATAAAAAATTCTTTATAACCGTCTGGTTATGACTGGACGGTTTTTTTATTTGCTGCCTAGGAATTCGAAAGATATTCCGCCCTGTCCTTTAGCGCTTTATTCATCTCGACAAATCCTTTTTGGGTGGGCTCAGCAAATCTCTTATAAAATGGCTTTGCCAGTATACCGGTAAACTGCTCCCCTTGTACAAACCTTACCTGTTTCTCGCCGATCTCTTCCACGATGAAATAATGCCTGCCGTTAAAAACCTTTAAGGGTGTGGTACCAAGCCATTCAAACTTTTGCTTCTCGTCTGACACCGTAACCACGGGTTTAAATATCATGGGTTTGCTGTCTTTCAGTTTGAAGGTAGCCACGAGCCTTGTATCCTTTACGGCCTGACCTTCCAGGGACCTGATAAAAGGGTTCCAGTCAGGGTACTCTCCGAAATTGGTTAATATACTCCATACCTTCTCCTTTGAGGTATTGATGATTATCTCTGTTCTGATCTCTTTCATTTTCCTTGTTTTTTATTTGAACCTTTAATGTATCAATGTTGATTGTCAGGGCAAATTTAAGGATTATCAGATCCTAATTTCGTTAACAATTGTTAATAAAGCAAGGTGGAAGAGCATTTTTACCATACTGTGTATCAATAAACCTTTTATCTTTATACAGGTCTAATTGATTAATATGAACTTATCTCAACCGCTGCTTCGGGTGCATCACTGGGTACCACTGGAGGCAGGGTAATTGATTGTATAATATGCCTGGACTGATCATTTTTTCCAAAACCAATGGCTGCTGATCACCCGGCCAGATGCATACACCCGCGGGTCCGCGTATCTGGCGTCAACCCCCTGGTCCTGATCTTCCTTATCCCGGCAGCCCTTCACTGCGCGCTGAATGCCCAGCAGCCAGGTGAAAATATTATTGCGGATTTAGATGAACTGGTCACGGAAAGCTACGGTCCTGATCAGCATCTCATCAATGGCATTGAGTATGTTAACCTGCACATCAAGTCTTCGGGACATAAATTCCTGGATGAGGATAAATTCTACGAAGGCAGGGTGGTCATCGATAAAAAGGTCTATCGTGATGTTTTTCTTAAATATGATATTTATAACCAACAGGTACTGCTGCTGGTAAGACACCCCTCAGGTGGACATAAACAAATCATATTGAATACATTACGGATCGACGAATTTGAGATCAATGGCAGGATGTTTCACAAATACACCTTCCCCGGTACCGGTACCCTGTTCTTTCAGGTTATCGGAAACGAAGAGATGGCCTGTTTGTATCATTTTAAAAAAGAGGAGATCCCCAGGCCAATTGACATATATACATTATCAGAGTTTACGGACACAAAAAAAAAATCATACATATACTGGCAGTCTGAACTGCATGAATTCAAGGGCACCCGGTCATTTGTCCGGATTTTTCCTGACCGCCAACCCGAAATAAAGGCATTTATCCGTCAAAATAAACTGAAAATCAGGAAGTTGAACGATTCACAGATGCACCGGCTGATCAGTTATTGTTATTCCATAACAGAGTCCCCCATTGCCCATTAATGAAAACCGTGCCATTGATCATACTGTTTTTTATCGTACATTCATTTGCGGCTGGACAGGGACCTGTCATCTCAGGTGATTTCAGTGATCTCCCGTTCGACGAGTTTGCCAGGGAAGTCGAAGTGCAGCTGCCCGTGAAGTTTGTTTACAGGAAAGAATGGACCCGGGACCTTAGAATCTCAGCCAGCGGTGAAAAAATGGACCTGCACAGGATCCTGTCTGATCACCTTGCCAGAAAAGAACTGTACTATTTTTTCAGCGATGATAACCGGATATTTATCACCAGGAACAATCCGCTGGTAACAGCACTGCCTGATTATGCCGGCATCAGCGAAGCAACCGCACGGCCCGGCGACAGCCTGGCCGCCCGGGAACTCACTGAAGCCGAGAGGCTGTACATCGAAGGCCGCAGAAAAAGTACCATGAAAACCATTTATGTAGGGAACCCGGCTGATCATATCAATGGCCAGGGGGCCATTATCAATGGCCAGATAAAGGATACGGAAACCGGTGAGGCAATGGTCGGTGCCACCATTTTTGTGCAGGAATTATCCAGGGGGTTTATTACAGATATCAACGGGTATTTCACCATGTCAATCCCCCCGGGTTCCTATACATTCCGTTTTAATTGCATGGGAATGGAGGAATTAGAATATAAAATGGAGGTCCGGTCCAGTGGTGGACTGGACATTGAGATGTCAAGCAGGCTTTATCCAATTGATGAAATAACGGTCAAATCAAGTGAATTTCATAATGTACGGGGATTGCAAATGGGTTTTACCCAGATCTCCATCAAAAACATCAAAGAAATTCCTGTGGTACTCGGGGAAAAAGATGTGCTCAATGTAGTACATATGCTACCGGGTGTACAGAATGCAGGTGAAGGGTCTGCAGGTATTCATGTCAGGGGCGGTGCAGCGGATCAGAACATGTTCTTCCTGAATAAGATTCCGGTATATAATACAGCACACCTTTTCGGTTTTTTTTCCGCTTTCAATCCGGATATCATCCGTGATTTCTCCTTTTACAAGAGCAATCTTCCCGCCAGATACGGAGGGAGGCTCGCATCGGTCATTGATATCTCTGCCCGCCAGGGGAATAATAAGAATTTTACGGCACGGGGAGGAATCAGTCCCATTACCGCCAAGGTTGCTGTGGAGGGACCGATAATAAAGGACATGAGTTCCTATGTCCTGAGTGCAAGATCCACTTATTCCGATTGGATCCTGAAACGTATAGAGGATCCTGATATCCGCAACAGCAACGCCCTGTTCTATGACCTGGCAGGGGGCATTAACACAAAACTGAATGACCGGAACCTCCTTAAGGTATTTGGTTATTACAGTAACGACCGGTTCAGGCTGGCATCCACGGAAAATTATCAATATGCAAATACGGGTGCTTCCCTGGATTGGTGGCACCAGGTATCTTCCATCCTTAATTTCAATGCATCCCTGGCTATGTCAAAGTATAAGTTCAGCCATCAGAATAACAGTCTGCCCCTGGAAGCTTACGAGCATGATTACCAGATCAATCATTACGAATTCAAATCAGACTTTACCTGGGTCCCGGGCTACAGGCACAAGGTCATGTTTGGCGGTAATGCCATTCTCTACGAAATCGACCGGGGAGAGATCCTGCCCTGGGGAGATGAATCCTCACGAAAACCTGTATCCCTGGGGAGGGAAAGTGGCATAGAGGGAGCCATCCACATTTCAGACCAGGTAGAGGTAACGGACAGGATATCCGTTTATGCCGGACTGAGATATAGTCTCTATGCTTACATGGGGCCCCAGACTGTTTATGAGTACGTCCCGGATAATCCGGTGGGACCTGAATACATAGACGATACCCTGTATTTTTCAGACGGAGAGATAATTAGTTCGTATTCAGGTCCGGAAATGCGTGCTTCTGCAACTTATCTTACGGGCACCAATAATTCTGTCAAGTTCTCGTACAATAAAACCCGGCAGTATCTTTACATGCTGAGCAATACCATTGCCCTTTCTCCCACAGACCAGTGGAAGCTGGCTGATTATCATATCAGGCCCCAGTCTGCAGACCAGTTTTCGGTTGGTTTCTACCAGGACTTCAACCGGAAGTTCCTGAATTTCTCAGCCGAGGTTTATTATAAAAAGGTAAAGAACATCGTGGAATATAAAGACGGTGCGAATTTCATTTCCTCTCCGCAGATCGAAACGGAAGTGCTGCAGGGCCGGCAAAAAGCCTATGGCATCGAACTCATGATGAAGAAAAATGCGGGGAAACTTTCGGGATGGCTATCCTTTACCTATGCCAGATCAATGATCCAGGTTGACGGGGAAAATTACTGGGAAAAGATCAACCAGGGCAACTGGTATCCGGCGAATTTTGACATACCGGTTTCACTGAACGGCGTGATGAATTTAAGGGCCAACCGGAGATTAAGTATCTCCTCAAACATTGTCTACCATACGGGCCGGCCCATTACCTATCCGGTGACCATGTTCGAGCTGGACGACAACCGGTACATATCCTACTCGGGGAGAAACGAATACCGCATCCCTGATTATTTCAGGATGGACCTGTCCGTCAACCTGGAAGGAAACCTGAAGGCCAGAAAAATCGGGCATAGCTACTGGATGTTGAATATCTATAACCTGACCGGAAGAAAGAACGCCTATTCGGTATTCTTTAAAAATGAGGACGGTAAAATAAAAGGGTACAAGATGTCGGTCTTTTCACGGCCCATCATTACCCTTTCCTGGAACTTTAAGCTTGGCAACTATGCGAGTGATTAGGAACATATTGTTTTACATTGGACTCATCCTGCTGGGCGGATGTGTCTACGAATACAATCCGGATTTGGAAGGAACCAGTAATACATTGGTCATCAATGGGAAAGTTACAGACCGGGAAGGGTACCAATACATAGAAATCTCAAGATCTGCAGCCCCCTATGATCCGGATTATGAACAGCCGGTTTCGGATTATAGGGTCGAAATCCAGGATGATAAGGGAAATCGTTTCCCGGGAGCAGAAACGGAACCGGGCCTGTATGCTTGCTGGATGGACCAGGAATACCTGGCTCCAGGGAACAGTTACAGATTGATGGTAACCGATGACTTAGGCAGGGTGTATGTCTCTGACTTT
>LJUP01000082.1 GCA_001303955.1 Bacteroides sp. SM23_62
TTTAAGTATAAATTTTTCATGAGATCATTTGTTATTTCTGTACTATTGCTCACAACGGTAATTGGACTATCCAATGCCCAGAATGTAGAAATCCCCGATACCGCCTTTCTTTACGCCCTTATTAATGAGGGAGTGGATACCAATGGAGATAGTCTGATCAGTTACACAGAAGCTGAAGTAATAACATATTTGCAAGTTGATGATGAAGATATTTCAGATATGACAGGTATTGAATCGTTTATTAATTTGGATACTTTGTATTGTAGTTGGAATGAATTAACCAGTTTGGATCTTTCTAATTGTACTGCTTTAAAAACTTTGGATTGCATGTATAACCAATTAATCAGCCTGGATGTTTCAAATAATACTATCCTGACTGAACTAATTTGCTATGATAACCAATTAACCAGCCTGGATGTTTCTAATTGTATTGCCTTAGAATCTTTGTCCTGTGAGTATAACCAATTATCCAGTCTGGATGTTTCAAATTGTGGTGCTTTAAGAAGTTTGTGGTGTGATTGGAACCAATTAACGAGCCTGGATGTTTCTAATAATACTATCCTGACTGACCTAGATTGTTATGATAACCAATTAACCAGCCTAAATGTTTCTGGTTGTACTGCATTACAAGGTTTGAATTGCAAAAATAACCAATTAACGAGCCTGGATGTTTCTGGTTGTACAGCTATAAGAGAATTGCACTGTGAGAGCAACCAATTAACCAGCTTGAATGTTCCGGATTTTAATGCTTTAACATATTTGATTTGTGAGAATAACCAATTAACGAGCCTGGATGTTTCTGGCTGTACTGCTTTACCATGGTTGGATTGCGAAAATAACCAATTAACCAGCCTGGATGTTTCTGGTTGTACTGCACTACGAGGTTTGGAATTCGAGAATAACCAATTAACGAGCCTGGATGTTTCTGGTTGTACTGCATTACAAAGTTTGGATTGCAAAAATAACCAATTAACCAGCTTGGATGTTTCAAATATTTCTTTGTTAGAATACTTGAATTGTTGGGGTAATCAATTAATTAATCTTGATATTTCAAATAATAATAGGATTAGTTGGTTGGATGTTTCAATGATGCCAACCCTGTATGAAGTATGTGTAAAGTCACTACCATTTCCTCCTCATGGCTTCACATTAAAAAGGTATGACAGCCCAAATATCTATTTTACAACGGAATGTGGAGCTCTTCACCTCATTGCTGCTGACAGTGTTTATCAACAAGATTCTATTGAAGTCTACAGTACAGGAGATGGAATAATCTATTTAGTTCCACAGGATACAGAGAAAGATATAGCCGCAATTCGTGGTGCATGTATTGATTCCGCATTAGCTGTGGCTAATACTTCAGTAGATGTTCCTCTAACCGGTGTAGAAAATGGAGAGTATTGGCTATATGGCCGGGATTCCACAGATAGAATATCTGAACCTGAGGCATTCACGATCTTTGGAGTTGGCATTGATAATGTATTTACTGTTCAATTCAAAATATATCCCAACCCAGCAAATGATCTGTTAACTATTGAAACAAACCAACCTGGTCAATACTTCTTTGAAATCACTTCACTAAACGGACAATTGCTATACACCAATAAGATGGAAGGACCCACCCACCAAATTGACCTCTCCTCATATGAGAAAGGATTATACTTCATCACAGTAAGGTCCAGGGATTTTGTGAAGACGGAGAAAATTATAAAACAGTAGCTAAGAATTACGAGGTTAGATTTTATGCCCCCAGTGCTGCAGCTTGGGGGTTTTTTATGATCCCGGGATCTTATTATCCTCATATTATATATGGTTTAACACCAATTAAATCAGGAGATTTTTTCTATTCTGCTCATTGTCTACCTAGCATAATTAATTCTGCGATTCAGATAACCTCAGAAGAAATCCGAAAAGCATAACACCTTTGAAGTAGGAAAAGTTGATCTGTGTATCTCCTGGCATTTTAGGCATCAGACAAAACCAATGCCTACAACATGATCCAGGTCATGGCTAATTAGATGAATAAATTCTTACCCCCAAGTAATTTTTTATAACTTGTGTTTAGATTTCAACATCTCGAGGGGTCTCACTGCAGTTGCACCTGGCAATATTTCATTTTCACTTATCAGTTCACAATTGATGTCTTCTTTGAAATTATTAATCTTTTGTAGACATTAATTATCTATATATGCCTAACAAACCTAGCAAACTAATCCAATTCTTGCAGGAGTTAAAAAGACGCAAAGTCATCAAGGTGATTGCCATGTATGCGGCCACTGCATTTATTATCCTTGAGGTGGTTGATATTGTTGCACCTTCTTTGGGACTGCCCGGTTGGACATTAAACTTAATTATCGTTCTTCTTTCCATTGGATTTCCCATGGCAGTCATCTTTTCATGGATATTCGACATCACACCCGAGGGATTGAAAAAAACCGGACCGGTTCAGGCAACCAAAGAAGAAAAACCTACTGTTCCGCTGTCAAAAAGAAAACTAAAGCCAAGTGATGCGATAATAACCGTGTTGATTGTGATAGTTTTGATTTTGGTCTATCCAAAAATATTTCAAAAAGATAAATTCAAAGGAATCCGTGAGCCAGATGGCAGGATTTCCCTCTCAGTCATGCCGTTTGATAACTTATCCGGTGATACTGTGTACAATATATGGCAGGGTGGACTTCAGAATCTTCTCATCACCACGCTTTCCAATTCAGAAGAATTACTGGTCCGTCAGCACCAGGCCGTTCATCATGTAATTCAGGGTGAAAGAAATATTAGCTATGCAGCCATTACTCCTTCCATGGCCGGTGAGCTCGCCCTGAAATTAAACACCAGAACTTTTGTTATGGGTAACATATTGAAGGCAGGAGATAAAATAAGGGTTAACGCACAGCTGATCAATGCTGAAACGGAGGAAATATATAAAACCTACCAGGTGGATGGCAATACGGAAGACGATATTTTTGCGATGGCTGATTCACTTTCGGTGATGATTAAAAATTTTCTTGAGATCAAGAAACTTGTGGAACAATATGATTCACCGGTTATACAGACAGCACTTACCCATTCATCAGAGGCTTTCCAGTATTATATTCATGGATATCATGCATTGTGGGATTGGAATCTCCAGGAGGCTGTTGAATGGCTTTCAAAAGCCATTGAGACTGATTCAAATTTTATCAATGCATATATCAATCTTTCCTGGACTCATCTGTTTATAGGAAACGATAACTTGGCCAGGAATTGGTGCAAGATGGCCATGGAAAAAAAGCATGAATTACCTTTGCTCGGCAAGTTGATGTTGGATCACCTGCATGCCTTTTATTTCGAAACGCCAAATGAACAAATCAAATATATCAATCAAATCCTGGAGATAGATGAGTTTAATACTGATTACTGGCATCTGCTCGGTCGTGCATACCGTAATCTGGATCAGCATGAAAATGCGGTAATTTATTTTGAAAAGGCACTTGAAATTCACAATAAATGGGGAACCCATTATCACAATTCATTATTCTATATGGCTATGGGTGATTCATACCATCAACTCAATGATCACAAAAGAGAGAATGAGGTATATGAGCTGGGTTTAAAAATATTTCCTGATCATCCGGCAATCACATACTATCAGGCCATCTGTGCCCTTTCCCAGGGCGAGCAGAAAAAAGCGGAATATTTGATCTCAAAATACAAATCCATCAGAAAAAATAGCAGTCTATGGACTGAATCAAGAATATTGGCTGTTATCGGTTATATATATTCAGATGCGGATCTGTTTGATGAAGCAGAAACCCATTATCGCCGGGCACTTTCACTTGATCCCGGAAATCCTGATAGGATGAATGATCTGGCCTGGTTTCTGATCGATAATGATATTGATGTAAACGAAGGCGTGGAAATAATTGAAAAAGCCCTGGAACGTATGCCTGAAGACCCGTACTGTTTAGATACCTTGGGATGGGGCCTGTACAAACAAGGCAGGTATGAAGAAGCCTTGCAGGCTCTCCATGACTCCTGGAATTTTAGAACCGTTTATTCACATGAGGTTTACCAACATATCCAGGAAGTTGAAAAAGCAATCGCCAATCAGAACAATTGACCAATTATCCAAACTATAGTAACTTGCTGTTAACCAACCATTCAATTTAAATATCCCACAGGCTGACTAATGTATCATTGCAATCACTAGTATAAACGGACAATTGCTTTACACCGATAGAATGGAAGGAACTGTCCAACAAATCAACATGTCATCATTCGAGAAGGGATTGTATTTCATTACGGTAAGGTCCAGGGATTATGTCAGGACCGAGAAAATCATAAAGCAGTAATATGGTCATATGAGCTAAACATATAGGTGGGAATAAGAAGCGTTGGTGAAAGCCCTCGGTGCTGTGCTAGGAACTTTTTTTGTGATTCAGGGATCATGACCTATTAGTATTACATATGGTATAACATATACCATGATCTTGTTGTAGATAACAATTAAGCATCGTTTTGGGCCTTGGCCAAATATGTGCTTTGTGTTGAACGAAACCGGTTTTTTTGGAAGGTATTCCTTATATATTGTGGAATCAATTTTTCAAGCTTTCTCAGAACTGAAAATGGCTGAAAAAGTGAATACTAAGATAATGAAAAGAAATAGATATCATAAATTGGGACATACCACGATGTTTTGCGGGGTTATATCTATGATATAAGCTATGTCTATGATCCAAGTATTCCGTAAGTGACATATAATAAAAAATAGGAATACTTTTCCAAGATCCGGAGAAGTGACATACAGGATTAGGGAAGTGGTATCCTTTTTTCCGAAAACAAAAAGTCACAATCCTGTGAGTTTTACCGGATACAGTGACTTAACAGTGTTTCATAATAATCAGATAACCAGGCCGATAAATATAAATAAAAAGTCACATGAAGCTAAAAACTCACACATATGTGACTCCCAGGGATAATGAAAAGGCTGGGGTATGGAAGGAAGCCAGTCGGAATTGTACATTACTAAGGATATTTTGTTTTCTTCTTTATGATACCATGGGCAGTCTAAAATCCAGGATAAGTCCAAATATCATAAATCAGATTAGAAGTATAAAAGGCTACCGACCGGAAGGGAGGTTTAGTTCAACAATGGATCCATTTTATCCACCACCTCTTGAGAATATTTACCAGCGTGACATTTGACAAATTCTTCGTAATTTGTAATTGGCTTTCCTGGATTTCACAGAGTTCCACTGCTTTTACACTTTACGTGTCAGTTATTATCTATAATGGGAATTAATAGCACCAGGTCATGAAAAGAGCAGGTCTGATCATTGTTTTTACCACATTGTCGATTTCTGGAACACTATCACAAAATGACACGATCCCCCCGAAAATTAATATTATTTCACCTGTTGAGGACAGTTTATATTTTGTCAATTTCTACAATCCAGAAGTACATGTCCAGGTTGAAGAGTTAAACCTGAAGCAGTCCCAGCATACGCTGGACAGCGGAAGATCATGGATATACTTTGGAGAAGAAATCAAGTTTACCATGGAGAAAATACCATCTATCGGCCAAGGCAATATGCTGGTGAAAGCCGAGGATATAGCCGGAAATGTTGCACAAGACAGTGTGACATTTCATTGGACTCACTGGGATGTCGAGGGACTGGCAATACCCCATGACCTGGAAGCGGTATATGTTTGTACGGATAGCATTGAGCTGGACTGGGACTACCACGAATCTGAGCATTGCATCAATTGGTGTTACCTGATATATGTTGATGAGCAACTGGTCGACACATCATACACCACTTCCTATACATTAACTAATTGCTCCCCCGGCCACACATATACGATTGCTGTTTCTGCCCTAGCAAGCTGCTTTAGGGGATCTTATATTCATAGCGATAAATCAGCTACGATACAGGTTACTACATTGGACCTGACAATTGGGGTAGGTAAACTTAAATCAGCTGAAATGAAATGGGAGAGGTGCAAATATCTATTGATCCGACAAATGCGAAGCTAAATGTAAAATTGAAGCATGTAGCGAGATACCTCATTAACATCTCTGATATAAATGGTAAGGTATTATACACCCGAGGAATAACGGGTCCGACTGACCAGATCGACCTCTCCTCCTTCCAGAACGGAGTCTATCTTATCATCATAGAAACGGATGATTTCGTGACGACCAGGAAGATTATCAAGCAATAGCTATGAATTAAGAGCATAGATGATAGCCTCCGGTACAGTGCCCTGGTGGCTATTGTGAGAAAGAAGGAAGATTTCAAATAGTGTTTCCTGTTGCTCCGCAATAGAAGGATGGAAGGACCGGCAACCCTCCGGAACATGTGAATCGATCAAAAATCAGGTTTCAAATCTTAACTTGAACCGGAACTGCATATCGTCTTCAAACCACATAGTAAAATTGGTGCCCCAAACATTATTATACAGGCAAAAATGCATGCCATCACCTGGTAAAGGCAGGGCATTATCAAAATTCAGCAGGTTGCGCTCAGCGGGTGCTACCAGGGGAGCATCCAATGATTCAATGATCACTCGACCATTTTCCTCCCCTGCGCTCACACCTTTTTGAACAGCATGCAACTTTCGTCCTCCATTTCTCACGACATCGCAAGGATCCACCCCAAGCCCGGATTTATCCATGATCCATGTTTCATCTTCCCGCAATTTGGGAATGAATGAAAACCACAGGGATTCGGGCAAACGAGTAGCCCTCTTGTTGAACCACAACAAGTTAATCCGTATTTCCGGGGTATTGACAGGGAAGAAGACTTCAAGCCTGATCTGAGCGGGACAACCATAGGGTGGCTTCCCGTCCTTTCCGGGAATTTCAGAATCTAAATAAATCCGTATTCCTTCATTATTTTCAGATTTAGCGGATGTCTTGACCCGGGGCTGCCAGGTATTACTCTCCGAGATGGCATTCTCCAATCCGGGTTTGCCAAAATCATAGAATGCCCAATCCGGCCGCGTCCTTAAATACTGATCCAAAAACCGCGTGTAATCATTGTGATCAAATGTCTGGTAAGTGAAAAGTCCCGAACTATGCCGGCGGTCAGCCCAGTCCCGTCCGCTTTCCTTTTGTATTAGGGAAACAATCGCTCCTGATTCACTGTCAAATTTTACTTCGAAGAATTCCGTATCCAAGGCATCATTCAGGTTCAGGCTGTCAATTCCGGATAAATTATGACGGACCGGCACCAGGGTATTGAGTTTTTGATCAGCCCTTAAAGACAGATCCGACGACAGGGCATCCACTGCATCCCGGATATAATGGCGTTTCTCCTGCCAGGATTTTTCAACCTTGCGGAAAGGTTCAGTATTTCTGTAGGTTTCAAATTTTTCCTGGGAGTATATATCCCAAGACTTTAAATAAGTTTTAATGTCCATTCCCCAAGTATGTTCAGCAACCATAGCCAATGGTATGGTGAAAGACACATCCTCTGCACTTCCTGCAATTAATTCACCAGATCTGAGCAGCCCTTCCCTGAACCTTATCAACTCGCGAAATTGTGCGATTTTGAGTGGATCACTGCCTGTGCCATGGATCCATGTATCCCCGATCTCACTCGATACAACAGGAAGGTGCCCCTTGTGCTTCCCCAAATCAATCGCAACCTGGTTGAAATCGGAGGCCTGGATGTCCGCATTCGGGAACCGTTGCTCCAGTATTTTGTAGATTTCGGAGATCTCTTCCTGTGACTGTGGACCATGATTGTCACCGGTAAATACAATTGAAACGGCTGTTTTCTGTTCAGGCAATATCGTGATCCCACCATAATTCCCATGATACATCACCATTATTTCAGATCCATCCGGTGACTGCCAGGTGAACATTTCAGGTACCTCTGGTACGGGACTGGCGGGGTTAACGCCTATATGAAGCATTTCCAAACCTTCCTGCTGCAAAACGGGTACAATGGACCTGGTATGACCGGGGACATCGGTCATCTTGGCGGCAATGGTTTTTTTACCAAATCTCTCATCCAGTATCTTTGCAAGGCGTATGCTTGCATGCAACATGGATGATGACATTAACTCGGAATGCATTGTAAACGGCAATCCGTGCCATACCACATCCCCAGCCTCAATCGCCTGTTCCATCTTCTTACGATTTTCAGGTCCCGATCTTTCAAGATACTCATATATCAACCATGCCCCGGTTGACCAGATAAACCTCTGCGCAGGGTTTTCAAGCCTGGAGTTTTTTGCCAATCCTAGTGCAACAGGTAAAAAATGATCAAAGTATTTTACAAGCACATCGGCAGCATAATCTGTAAATCCAATGTCCAGATGGGTCTTGAAAAGGAGATGCACTTTTGATATTTCCCCGTTTGTACTGCCCTTATCATAAAGGAATTCATGAAAAAGTCCCGAAAACTGTGTTGCCGAAATTATTGTTCCCATTGAAGCAAGCTTAATAAAATCTCTGCGCTTATGTTCAGATTTCTCCATCAGTGATTGATTGATCCAGTAAACATTTGACTAAAAATAGCCACAGAATTATTTTTAATCAACACATAGCACTTTTATAGTATAGAACACATCAATATAGATTCGGAGAGAGAAATAAAGTTCTCTCCGGATTTTTAATTTCCCTTCACCAATATTCAATCTTAATGTCATTAATTGTCATGGAAAAGGAATACAAAAAACTTTTTGGCCGGATCGATATTATCTCTTTGAATGGGCAGCTGCCCTATCAATCAAGGTCAGATGAATCCACCCACCAAATCGACCTCTCATCATTCGAGTACGGCTTCTATTTCATCACGGTTAGATACAGGGATTATGTAAAAAAAGAGAAAATTATAAAACAGTAGCTTAAAATTCCGAGAATAGATTTTAGCCCCCGGTGCCTGTGCTGGGGGCTTTCTTTTCGGAGTGCTCAAAATCTCCTCATATTATATATGGTATACACCAATAAAATCAAATGGTTTTTTCCATTCTGTTCAGTCTTTACTCAGCAGTATTAATTTTGCGATTCATATTACCTCAGACGAAATACCCCATAGCTAGTCTCAATATGATACAATTCGCAGAAGAAGATTATAACCTTGACATTCTATTTATTTTTGAATAATTTTATTTAAGAGTTCCAGCCTTCGCAGGGTTCCACTGCATTGCACCTGGCGGTTTAAAGTTCACTTTTCGATATTTCACTCGTTCGATCAACTATTTATAAAGAAACATACCAAATCCTGTATTCCAGATATGAAGTATACATCCGTTTTCAGTATTGTTCTGTTGAATACCCTATCATTGATGGGATCGGAACAATCGAATCAAAATGAATATTTTGCTCAATCAGAAGTAATTTTTGAATTCAGCGAAGTTAGCAGTTCACCTGAAGATATCAGACAACGTGCAGTCGCTTTTCATTCTATCACTTTCATTGACTCCCTAGCTTATCCGATCAGCGAGATTGTCTTTGGCACAACAGAAGCAAATAACTTGCAGATCTCAGGATGGTTTGGAAATGAAGCCTCATCGGAAGTCGGTTCAATGCAGTGGGCAGGAGGAACAACCAAGCAGGCTGGTTTGAATATAGCCATCCCGGTGCATGCTGAAGGATTCTTGCTCAAAATCCTCTCTGTTAAAGACAGCCTTTGGATGAACGTGACAATTGATGGAGAGCAGATAGCAAAACTACGGGTGGATGCTTTCTGGCATTCGGGATTTGTTCCTGTTGGTGATCACCAGCCAGAATCCATTCCTGCCTCGGAACCAGCGTGGCCAGATGGTGAAATATTCCCTCATTTCCCTTTGGCGGATCGGATATATGTATTTCCTGCAAAGACAATACTGGACAATCATGAAGTATCATGGGTGCCAGAATGGCGAATCAACACTTCTTACGAAACCATGATGTCTCTTACCCTTGTCGGCATGCAGGGTATCATCAATCGATACAAGCCAAGAGTATATCTGGATTATTGCGGGAATACAGGAGTAAGCCGTTATTGGTTGCCCTACCTGGAGGAGCATGTTGAGGTGCTGGAAATGGATCTGGATCACCTCAGTACTTTGAATTTCCTTATAAAAAAATATGGGTCACATTTTGCGGGGATCGTAGTATATGATCCTGAAATACCTGCAACAATAAATCTTGCTACGATGATAGCAGGATTAGAGGATCGTATTATATTGGCCCCGGAGCAGTTGGATCTGCCGGGATTAACAGATTTTACTTCGGTTACAGATCTTCGCCTGCTGGTCCAGGAACAAGGGTGGGACACCAGTGAAACAGGCAAATACCACATGTATCAATGGGTATATGACAGTCTGTGGCAGGATCTTGAACATCGGATAATTGGAGCGATAAGTCCGGGGCCACCAACATCCCAAAGCCATGGATACGGGGGATTTTTCCCTCTTGGATTGGCACAACGTGATTATTACGTGGCACTCAAATTGTCGGCACTCTATCTTGATCCCAGAGATTCTCTTCAGGCGCAGCTTTATCGTAAATTCCTTGATGATGCCCCTACACCGATTCCGATTACATCGAGTTCACCCGGGGAATTGGATGCCGGGGCATTGATAGCAGAATATGGAAACGTAATGCCTGGCATAGCTGCACCCAATGCACCCCTTTCCCAGGGGAACCTGACTGTTATTTCCGGTGTTCGGCCTGAAATTCAGGTTTATCAGCCAGATATTGATAATAACCGCATTCTTTCGACACTCGGTAACAAACCTGTTGCTACCCTTTGGTGTACCGATGGGGACAACCTGCAGTTCCAGATAGATCGGGGATTTCATGGTGGTCCTGACTGGGTCTGGGAAAAAGTCCAGGGATACCGGTATGGATGGACTACCAATCCAACATTGGCAAGCATCACCCCAATTATCTGGAATTACTATATCGATTCACGTGATAAGGTGGAATTGGTTTGCGGGTTTTCAGGGGCTGGTTATACCTACCCGCGTCTTATGGTTGAATCAAAACTTCAGGCATACCTGGATTTGACCGCAGCATATTTAAATATGACCGGGCTCAGGACTGTATGGGTGTGGACTGAAACCTGGAATGACAAATTAGCGCAAATGTATTACGCTGGACTGGAACATACAGGTTATTTGGGTGCATTCTATGGTTTGGGTTCAAGATGGGGGCTCCCTTTTTCATACAATGGAGTTCCCACCCCGGGAATACGCCGGATCTACTCCGTTGAACCATCCAGTATAGACCAGGTTGTCAGTGACATTGTATCTCTTAATACCGATAGTATATGTATCAAGTTGAACTCTCGGTATCCTTACCATTCCGGGACCGTTGTGCAGGATACCGATGCGGTGGATGGAGAGGCAGCTTTTTATGCCGGGACTTCCGATGCATACCATGAAATTATTACCGGTCCCTTCATCAATCTCGCCCCTGGGGATTATACGGTAGCAATGCGTTTAAAGGTGGCCGACAATCAGGGCAGCCAGGATTTTCTCAATATCGCTGTGAGCAGTCCAAGACTCAGAGGTCTTGATGCAAAGATTGAAGGCTTTGATGAGTTTGCATCCAGAAAAATATCCCTGGATGAATTTGACCAATCAAATGCATATGAGCTGATCAGCTTCCCCGTTACCCTGGAAAAATTCACGACATATATTGAAATAATAGTGAGCCAGATTAATGGGGTCAATGTAGATATTACAGCTGACTACATAATGATTACAAAAAATGATCCAGATGGCCTTCCGGTATATGCCACGGTATCAATTGATTTGCTTTCCGCTGAAAAACAGACCGATACGCCGAAAATATTTACCGAAAAATTCGAAAATGAGGGTGGGATAATCCTAACACCAGATGAGTTTGTTTCATCACTAAATCCAGCATTTATGATAGATCTTGCGGAATCGAGATTGGGTTCCGGGAATGCCAATGTTATCAAAGCCAAAGGGCAATTTTCAGCGGGAAGCTATTATGAAAGTCTGCTGACCATCAGAAATGTACTGAAAACAACCGTGTCGATGGGGAAACCGCCGTTGTTTGATCACATTGAACTTTCGCAGAATTATCCGAATCCATTCAATTCCACAACTGCCATTACATTCACTTTACAAAGTGCGGAAAAAGTTAAAATTGAAGTTTATTCCGCATTGGGCCAAAAAATAACAACCATATTGGACAGGACAATGCCTGCAGGTAAGCATAAAATAGAATTTGACGGGCATTACCTGACAAGCGGCATATATTTCCTAAAAATAAAAACCCTTCAATTTCAGGCTGTTAGGAAGATGATTAAAATTTAGGTAAGAAAAACGAGAGTAGCAATTCAGTCTCCGGTTGTGTGCTGGTATGTGCTGGGAGTCTTAAGAACAGCTCCATATGGTGACTTTTAAATGAACAAAACTTCCAAGCTTAAATATCCATGCAAAAATGATGATAAACATGGCCTTTGCAAAATGAGTAAGCAGAACACTTTAATTCCTAACATCGTCTTGCTCTTTATCCTGACCGTCTCAGCTCATGATGTTTTTCCTAATGAGACTACAGAAATTATTTTTGAATTCAGCAAAGTACTGGTTAAAGTTGACGACCTGAGGGAGAGAGCAGTTGCGTTCCACTCAGTCACCTATATCGATTCAATTGGTCACTCACTCGGAAAACTGGAATTTGGTACTCCTGAAGCAAATATCCTGCAAGGTGGGGGTTGGTTTTCAAATGACAGCTCCGCTGAAATTGGTTCGTTTCAATGGGCCGGGGGCTCAGCTAAACGGGCCGCTATGCGGCTAACAATTCCTTCTGGGACAGAAGGTTTATTACTTAAAATCTATTCTATTGAGGACAGTCTATGGATGACAGTCAGTGTTGACGGAGATACATCTGCCATCATCCTGGTGGATGCTTACTGGCATTCCGGGTATGTTCCCATCGGTAAAGCTGTTCACGAAATTCAACCATGTGATAAACCCGTTTGGTATGAAGGCAGATATTTTCCCCATTTTCCATCAACGGATTGGATCTATGTGTTCCGGGTACCGCTGCCAATCTCTGATCATAGCCACGGAACAATTTGGCGGGACTGGCGCATCTATCATTCACATCAAATTATGATGGATCTCACACTGGTCAGCATGCAGGGATTGATAAACAGAAACAGACCGAGAGTGTATATTGAATGGTATGATCCCATTAGGATGGCGACAGATCTTGCCGCGAGCTGGGCATCTCAAATGGCGAAGCATATAATTGTTAAGAGGATTGATCTGGATGCATTGAGTGCTATCAATTTTCTTATGAGACGGTACCCTGATCGTTTTTCTGGCGCGGTCATTTACGATCCGGATGTGCCTGAAACGATAAACCTGGCCACCATGTATGCCGGACTGGAAAATCGAATCATGATTGCGCCTCAGCAGTTGGGGATCCCGGGGATTCCATCTTTCCATCCTGATTCCATTCTAGATTTAAGAGAACTGGTACAGGCTGAGGGATGGGATACTTCGGAAGAGAGCAATTACCGAATTTATAATTGGGTATATGATAATTTGTGGCCAAAATTAGACCATCGGATCATTGGCATAAACAGTCCGGGGCCACCTACGTCGAGACGGATGAGACCTAACAAATATTACCAGCTCAGCCTGGACATACGGGACTATTTAATAGCCCTGAGGCTTCCCGCCCTGTGGCTTTCGCCCGTTGATGAACCCCAGGCTTCCCTCTTTTCAAAATTTCTTGAGAATGCGCCTTCTCCAATACCTGTTACCGGTGTATTTGGTCCCAATGAATGGGAAACGGTAAAGGTAGTGTCGGAACACGGGGACCTCTGTGCCGCTATCAATTGGCCAGGAGGATGGATTAACAGTGGTGGATTTTCTGTGATCTCTGGTGTAAGACCTGAGATTGATAAATACCGGTTTGATATAGATCCGGATCGTATATTAGCTACACTCGGAGATAAACCCGTTGTCAATCTTAGTTCTTCCGACGGGGATGCCATCTATTATCAAATGGGGCATGGATTTTCTCCTTCATTTGGATGGGAATATGTTCAGAATCAGCGCTTTGCCTGGACCATGAATCCAATTATGGCTGAACTTGCGCCTGTTGTATGGAATTATTATATGAATGACCGAACAGAGGTAAGTTTCATTGCTGGCGTATCAGGTGCAGGATATATATTCCCTGTCTTCATGTCTGAATCCCAGCTTGATGCCTATCTGGATAATACCATCAAATATTTAGCGGAAACAGGAGACATTCGTGTAATTACTGTGGCCGCGGGTTATTACCTGACTGAAGATGTGTTGGTCCAGTATTACAATAAATTAAAGGATACTAAGTGCCTGGGATTTACCACCGACTGGAAATTTGAAAGTCGGAATTTCCCATTCGGTTATATCGATTCACCTTGTCCATTTGCCGGTGGTGATTATATTGTAAATGAGAACAATATTACAGAGACTGTTGAACGTATTTTGAAACAAGATATCGAAACAGTACTTATCGATGCGACTCATGGCTCCAGTGCAAAGCATCAGGGTGAAATTGTTCAGGACACGAACGCAGAGAATGAAGATGCGGTTTTTATATCCCGGGATTTGATCAATAATCCATTTCACTGGGCACTGGAATCCCTGGGAGAGAATTATGTACCGGGTGATTACGCTGTCTCTTTCAGTCTGAAAGTCTCAGAAAATCAAGATACCGGAAGGATAGCAAATCTGAGCATAGAATCAACTTTAGATGGAAAGAGTTTAGCTTCAATGGACATTTCACCCAGTGATTTTAACCAGGTTGACAAATACCAAACATTTCAAATGTTTTTTTCTCTGGATCGCCTCACAAGGGGAGTGATTTTCAGGATCGTATATGATGGAGGTATGACGGACCTATTTATTGATAACATGCAAGCTGTCAGACGAGAGAACCTGAGTATGCCCTATTTCGCATGTGTCGGGATTGACAACATAGGGGGGTGTGCATCTGATGTACCGGATCTTTTTCAGGAGGAATTTGAAAATGCAGGAGGTATCGTGCTTCATCCCGATGAATTCTTTGCAGCACTCAATCCGGAGTACATGATAGACCTGGCAACTCCTTATCTAGGTGCTGGAGATTCAAGTCTGATCAAGGCAAAAACACAACTCGAGGAAGGAAAATATTTCTCCAGTCTGATGACTGTGAGGAATGCTCTAAAGGAATCTAACGTTGATATACCGGTTGTGCAACCTGTAAATTGTGAACTTTCGCAGAATTATCCGAATCCATTCAATCAAACGACAACGATACGATTCACTTTACAAGAACCGGAAAATGTCAGGATAAGTATATACTCTATCTCAGGGATAGCAATAGATGTGATTCTGGATGAACGATTATCGACTGGATATCATGAAATAAGATATGAGCCGAAGGACATTGAAGGTGGTATATATTTTTACAAAATAGAGGCAGGGTCATTTCAGAGGGTAAGAAAAATGTTGTATTTGAGATAGATAATATCGAGGATAGACAATAAGCTCTCGGTACTGCTGCTGGGGGCATTTTAAATGTGATGGGACGGTCAGAATCTCCTCATATTATATATGGTATACACCCAATTCAATTTTATGGTTTCATCTCTACTCAGTCTTTACTCAGCAGAATTAATTTTGCGATTTATATTACTCCAGATGAAATCCTCCATGGATAGTCTCAACATGACCCAATTTACTGCGGTTTAGATGAGTAAATCCTTGATTTTTAATTTTTTTGTAACTTGTTATAAGTTCCCACAATACCTTAGACTTTCAATAAAATTATAGGTGTTTCCAATCCCAGATTGAAATTGTAAGGTCATGAAAGAAATCTACATATTATTATTACTACTTGCAACTATCCCAATAAAACTATTCAGTCAGCAGGATATTGTTATAGTTAAGGATTCTACTTATACCTATTATTGGTATGAAAACGACTGGGCATTGTTTAATCGCATTATATATTCATATGATGCCAATGGGAATAAAACTGAGGAGATCTGGTACAGGTGGAATCAAGTATTATGGACAGGTCAATGGGAAAATGCTCCTGTACATTGCGGTGGATCGGGAAGAGAGTGCACCGGTGGCAGGCATCATTATTCCTATAACCAGCAGGGCGAATTGACCGCACTTACCATGTATAACTGGGATTCCGGAACAAATGCATGGGTCGAGTACAGGCGTGAAACATATACCTATACATATGAAGCAAGCAATCACACTATTACATATATGGTCTATTCCCGGGATCCGGGAACCGGTGAATGGTATGGGGATTTTTATGAAACCAAGACATATGATGCCAATGGGAATCTGATAGATTTTTTAATATATCATTGGGATTCAGGAACTTCTGACTGGATTGTGAACTGGCATCAGATTAATATTTATGATACCATTGGCAATAATACAGAAAGTGCTGAATACAAATGGGATTCAGGGATTAATGATTGGGTGGGATGGCGTAGTAGAACCAGTGCATATGACGTTAACGGGAATGAAACTGAGTCCTTCTTTTATCGCTGGGATTCAGAGACCAATGATTGGGTAGTCTCTTCTCGAAGAACATTTAACTATAGATCTGATACAAGCGGGTATATAACGGAGGGAATCTGGCATAGCTGGAACCCAGAAACCAGTGACTGGATTAAAAAAGACAGTAGTGTTACTGTAGAAGATGCCAATGGGAATCTAATAGAGCATTTTTCTTTTGACTGGGATTCAGAAACAGGTGACTGGAATGGTGATCTCCATTCGGCTTATACTTATGATGACCATGGGAATATGTCTGAGGAAATCTCGTATTACTGGGACTCAGAAATCAATGGTTGGGTAGTATTTCGGCATTCAACATTTACCTATACATATGATTCCAATGAAAATGAATTGGAATATATTTGGAACGAATGGGCTTTAGAATACAATGACTGGAGATTCATTAGTAAAAAGGTATCACATTGGTCTGAATTAACAACCTTTATCTCCAACAACATTACCGACCTTAATTACATCGTCTATCCCAATCCAACCCAGGGTATGTTAACTATCGAGACGGGCATTATTGGGCAATATTCAATCAACATCACTTCACTTAACGGTAAATTAATGTATAACTCAAAAGTTGCAGGACCTACCCACCAAATCGACCTCTCATCATTCGAGAAAGGTTTATACTTCATCATGATAAGATCCAGGGATTATGTGAGGATGGAGAAAATAATCAAACAGTAGCGAGGTATTACGAATGTAGATGATAGCACCGGTGCAATGCTGGGAGCATTTTATATGATCCCGGGATCATAAACTGCTAACGTTATATGCAGTTTATACCCAGGATTATATTTCTTATCCAATCCACAGAAAATTAGAAGATTAAATTCTTGAATTTTAGCATTTTTTCGTAACTTATTTTGATTTTTCACCTTTTGCGGAGTTCCACTCCATTGCACTTGGCAGTTTCAATCCCATTATTTTCTCAGCAACTAATAAACCTCTAAACCATGAAAAAAATTTGTTTATTAATCACTGTTGCTGTATTCCAATTAATCTACATAAATGGATTACAGGCACAAACTACGCAGACAAAACCTAATCAAGTGGAACTTGTAAAAAAACTCATTGGTAAT
>LJUP01000083.1 GCA_001303955.1 Bacteroides sp. SM23_62
CCGTTATGCCCTGGGAACTCAAATTCCCGAAACTGATCGGGGTAAAGCTGACCGGCAGGCTCAGCAGGTGGACCTCCGCCAAGGATGTGATCCTGAAGGTGGCGGGGATCCTGACCGTCAAGGGCGGGACAGGTTACATCCTGGAGTATTTCGGGGATGGGGCCAACAGCATATCCTGCACCGGGAAAGGGACCATCTGCAACATGGGGGCCGAGATCGGCGCGACCACTTCGCTGTTCGGTTATGACAGGAAAATGGATGAATACCTGAGCGGTACAGGCAGGAAGGAGATCGCCACCCTGGCCGGGGAAATCGCTGCTTACCTGTCAGGGGACCCCGAAGTATACCGGGATCCGGAAACCTATTTTGACCAGGTGATAGAGATCGATCTGTCGACGCTGGAGCCCCATATCAACGGACCCTTCACCCCTGATAAGGCATGGCCCCTGTCAGCCTTTGCACAGGCGGTGAAGGATAATGCGTATCCTGCAAAACTGGATGTGGGACTCATAGGCAGTTGCACCAATTCATCCTATGAGGACATCACAAGGGCTGCGTCAGTGGCCAGGCAGGCACTGGAAAAGGGACTGAAGGCAAAATCTGAATTTACCATTACACCGGGTTCAGAAATGGTCCGGTATACCATGGAAAGGGATGGCCTGCTGAAAGTTTTTGAGGATATTGGCGGTATTGTCCTGGCCAATGCCTGCGGTCCGTGTATAGGTCAATGGGCACGGCACAATGCAGCCAACCTGGAAGAAAATTCCATCATCACCTCATTCAACCGGAACTTTGCCAAAAGGAATGACGGGAATCCCAAAACCCATGCCTTCGTGGCATCCCCTGAGATTGTTACGGCATTTGCCATTGCAGGCGACCTGACTTTCCACCCGGGCAAAGACAGCCTGACCAACGAGCAGGGGGAACGGGTGTCGCTGGCTGAGCCTGAGGGACTCGAAATGCCGCCGGCCGGATTCGCGGTGGAAGACAACGGGTACCAGGCACCGGCCAAAGATGGCTCGGGCATAGAGATCAGCGTAAAGCCGGATTCGGAAAGGCTCCAGCTGCTCACGGCCTTCAAGTCCACAGGCGGGGATGATCTCAGGGACATGAAACTGCTGATCAAGGTACAGGGCAAATGCACGACGGACCATATCTCCATGGCCGGACCATGGCTCAGGTACAGGGGGCATCTCGACAATATTTCCAACAACCTGATGATCGGGGCCGTCAATGCCTTCAATCAGCAGACAAATGCCGTAAAAAACCAGCTGTCGGGTGAAATTGCACCTGTGCCCGATTGTGCCAGGGCCTATAAGGAGAAAGGCATAAAGAGCGTGATCATCGGTGATGAGAATTACGGGGAAGGTTCCTCCAGGGAACATGCGGCCATGGAACCCAGGCACCTGGGCGTGGGGGTGGTGCTGGTAAGGTCATTTGCCAGGATCCATGAAACAAACCTGAAAAAGCAGGGCGTGCTGGCCCTTACCTTTGCCAACAAGGATGATTATGACCTCGTAAGGGAGGATGATACCTTCGAGATCAAAGGCCTTGACCGGTTCTCCCCGGGTAAACCCCTGCAGCTATTGCTGCATCATGCAGACGGAAGCACCGATGAGTTTCCGGTGAACCACTCTTACAATGCCAAACAGATCGAATGGTTCAAAGCAGGCTCAGCCCTCAACCTGATCAAGGAGGAGCATAAATAATGATAGCGTATCAATGTTGCTGAAGTTCATCACATGGCTTGAATCGCACCAGGGAACCTGTTCGTTCAGGGAGCATGCAGGGATTGATTGTCCCGGGTGCGGACTGCAGCGGAGTATCCTGGCCCTGCTGAAGGGAGACCTGGTGGAAAGCATCCTGCAGTTCCCGGCCCTGCTGCCACTGATGGCTATGTTCATTTTCCTGGGACTCCACCTGGTGTTCAAGCTGAAAAACGGAGCCCTTGTACTGAAACTATTCTATATCACGAATATTTCAATCATTGTCCTTCATTATATCTATAAACTGATCATCCACTAATACAAACCAACCATGGAAAAAGTTGAACAATCATCCAATGGAGATACCCCTGCAGGACAGGTAGTAAAAGTTCCCATCCCTAACTCGCAGGGCATCCTGATCCTCGGGATATTCTCCCTGATCACCACCTTCTGTTGCGGGGGGATAGGTTTTGTGGGACTTGTCCTGGGGATCATCGCTGTGGTGCTGTCCTCAAAGGCAGAGCAAATGTATGCGGAAAACCCTGCGGCGTATACCGAAGCCTCCTACAAGAATGTAAATGCAGGGAGAATTTGCGGGATCATCGGGATCGTGGTAAATGGCATATTGATCATTGCCGGCATCATTTACCTGCTCGTTGTCGGGGCCGGACTGACGGCTTTCTTCAGCACATTCCCCTGGGAGAATGTGATCAATTGAGACTACCGGAACGCATAGATGCTTTTGTCAGGCTGGGCGAGATCCTCAAAGCCGGACTCAATGAAGCCGGCTTGAAAACGTTTTTCCCGGACAGCCCGGGAGAGGCACTGTTCAGGACAGCGGAATTACTCGACCTGGCAAAGGAGGCAGGTGCTGTGAATCCGTGGTTCACGCCATATGCCATCTATCATGCCCTCAGGGATACCTGCCGGATCCTGGAGCGGGATCAGCTGGTGGACTGGACCGGCAGGTATGATGAGAAAGCGCTTGACAGGCCTGCTGTGAAAAACATCGGGACCATCCTGGCAGGGAATATCCCCCTGGCAGGTTTTCACGATTTCCTTTCCATCCTTATCAGCGGCCACCGGTTCACCGGGAAACCATCAGGGAAAGACGACAGGCTCCTGCCCTACCTGGCAGATACACTGGTATCCATCCGGCCTGCCTTCAGCAGCCGGATCTGTTTTGTGGAAGAGAAACCTGGCCCGGTCGATGCCATCATTGCCACCGGCAGTAATAATACTTCCAGGTATTTTGCCTATTATTTCGGGAAATATCCACATATATTCAGGAAAAACAGGAACGGGGTTGCGGTACTGAGCGGAAATGAGACCGGGGAAGAGATGTCGTACCTGGCCGATGATATTTTCCTGTATTTTGGGCTGGGCTGCCGCAGCGTGGCAAAGTTGTACGTCCCGGAAGGCTTTGACTTCAAAGGATTTTTCCCGGCCATGGAGAAATATACCTCCGTCAGGGACCATCACAAATACGCCAATAATTACCTCTACCACCGGTCTGTCTTCCTGATGAACCGGGTAACACACCTGGATAATGAATTCCTGCTTGTCTGCCGGGATACCCGCTTCAGCTCGCCGGTCAGCGTGCTGCACTATGAGACATACGTGGACCTCGCAGCGGTGGACCGGCACCTGGATGCATACCGGGATGAGATCCAGTGTGTGGTCAGCGCGGCACCCCTGGCAGCACCCCGTACCCCTTTCGGCCAATCCCAGCACCCCCCGCTATGGGAATATGCAGATAATGTGGATACTTTGAAATTTTTAAGTAACTTGTCCTAAAACTAATATATGGTCCTCAAGTTCAGGTTAATATCAAATGAACAGGATGATTTCATCCGTGATATTGAGATCCTGGATGACCAGACCTTTTTTCATCTCCACGAAGCCATCCAGGATAACCTGCATTTTGACAAATCCCAGATAGCTTCCTTCTTTATCTGTAACCAGCAATGGGAAAAGGAGCAGGAGATCACCCTGTTTGAACTTTCGGAAGAGGAATCCGCCAAAGTACTCGTCATGGACCACACCAAAATCGGTGATTTTATGCAGGGCACACATGATAAGATGCTTTACGTATTTGATGTCTTCAATGAAAGATTATTTTTCATCGAGCTGGTGGAAATCCTGAAACAGGACCCCTCAAAATCTTACCCCTGCTGCAGTTTTGAAAAGGGGCATCCCCCCCAGCAGGTTTACATGGATTCTATCTTTACTTCAAAATTACAGGAGGAGAATTTACCCCTGGCCGATACCTCCCTGGATGATGAGATGTTCGACGATGAAGACCTGGACAGACTGGGGTTCGACCAGCAAATTTTCGACGACTCCTTCCCGGATGAAGAATAAATATGCGATTTTCATAGTCGGGCCAACCGGTGTGGGGAAAACAGCCATGGCCGTGAGGGTGGCGGAAGCGCTGGGGACCGAGATCATTTCCGCGGATTCAAGGCAGGTTTACAAGGAACTGAAGATTGGTACCGCTGTACCTGGCAAGGAATATCTGAGCAGGGTCCGGCACCACCTCCTGCAACACCGTTCCATACAGGATGACTACAATGCCAGCATGTTCGAGGCGGAAGCCCTGCAGGTCCTGGAAAAACTCTTTAAAGATCACGATGCTGTGGTCATAACGGGTGGATCCGGACTCTATATCCAGGCGCTTATTGCGGGCATTGACGATGTCCCCGGAGCGGATCCTGACATCCGCGGTGAACTGCTGAGAAGGATGGAGGTCGAGGGACTGGAAAGCCTCAGGTTTGAGTTGAAAAAACTGGATCCGGCCGCCTGGGCATCCATTGATCTTAAAAACCCCAAACGGATCCTGAAGGCCCTTGAGATCAGCCTGACAACCGGCAGGCCCTATTCATCCTTCCTGACAAGAAAAAGCAAGCACAGGGATTTCAGCGTCCTGAGGATAGGGCTGAATGTGGACCGCGCCGTGCTTTATGCCCGTATCGACCGGCGTGTGGAAGACATGATGGCAGCGGGACTCCTGGACGAGGTGCGTGGTTGCCTGGCATTCCGGGGACTGAATGCCCTGAACACGGTCGGGTATAAAGAATTATTTGACTATCTTGACGGCCGGATCAGCCTGGATGGGGCCATCCACCTCATCAAACGAAACAGCCGAAGGTATGCCCGCAGGCAGCTGACCTGGTTCAACCAGGATGACAAGATTGCCTGGTTCAGGCCTGACCAGTTCGACGATATCATGGATCATATCCGTCAACATGTCAGAAAATGAGATCAAATATGTCCTTCGCGTATATGCCCTCATCATCAATGAGCGGCAGGAGATATTGCTGAGTGATGAATACCAGCTGGACATGAAAATGGTGAAGTTCCCGGGAGGCGGTATGGAATACGGGGAAGGGACCATCGATTGCCTGCAGCGGGAAGCCATGGAGGAATTCGGCCAGTCCCTGGCCAATATCAGGCATTTCTACACCACAGATTATTACCAGCCGGCCCTTTTCTTCAAGGACCACCAGCTGGTGAGTATCTATTACCTGGCCGATTTCAGCGAAAAAATCCGTTTCAGGGTGTCCCGTAAGCCCTTTGATATCCCGGAAATGAAGAACGGACAGCAATCCTTCCGCTGGGCTCCCCTGTCTGAGATAGGGGAAGAGGACCTTACCTTCCCCGTCGACCGGAAGGTGATACGCTTGTTAATAGATCAATATTATTCACAGAAGTAAAAGGGCCTACTTTTTCGAAGGCAAAGCTTCTTTAAATTCCCTGATCAATGTTTCGATTGTTTCCCTGACAGAGATGATTTTTGTGGCGATATATGCATTTGACCCGGCAAAAGCAAAGCCATTATAGAAATTTCCTTTCATGGCATTGACCAGGGCGGCAACGATGCAATAGGGAGTTGATTCTATATTGCAGGTTTTCAAGCATTTATAAGGACATTTAACGGGACGCTTTTCACCCCTGTTAATCTTGTCAATGAATTCATTTCCAATGGCCCGTCCGGGCATTCCAACCGGACTGTTGATGATTTCCATATCCTTTTCGTAGGAATCGATGTAGGATTGTTTGAAGGCCGTGGAAGCATCGCACTCTTCGGTGGTGACAAAACGCGTTCCCAACTGAACCCCCGATGCTCCCATATCCATGATTTCTTTTATATCGGCTCCGGTATAAATTCCCCCCGCTGCGATCACCGGGATGGAGGTGCTATATTTTTCTTCAAAATATTTTACCTCCTGGATTACATCCGGCAGAAGCTTCTCGAGTGCATATTCAGGATCATCCAGCTGATTCCTTTTAAATCCCAGGTGCCCGCCGGCTTTCGGCCCTTCCAGGACAAAGGCATCCGGAAGATAATCATAATGCTCCTTCCATTTTGAACATAGGATCCTGGCCGCCCTTCCAGATGAAACAATAGGGACAAGCTTTGTTTTTGATCCCTTTGTTAAAAAGCCTGGCAGATTCATGGGAAGACCGGCTCCGGAAAATATGATATCGATACCTTCTGAAATAGCCGTTTTTACCAGTTCAGGGAAATTGGTGAGGGCAACCATGATATTCACGCCCAGTACGCCACTGGTAATTTCCCTTGCCTTTTGAATTTCTTTCTTCAGGGCCCTTATGTTCGCTTCCAGAAAATTCTTCCTGTAATCAGGCTCAAACATGCCGATACAGGCAGCCGCAATCACTCCAACCCCGCCTTCCTTTGCCACCGCCCCTGCCAGTCCAGACATGGAAATACCAACGCCCATTCCCCCCTGGATGATGGGAAGTTTAATCTTCAGATCTCCAATACATAATTCCTTCACTGAACACCCTCTCTTTAATGATGGGGGCAAAGCTAGTCTTTTATTTCTGATTCGGGCATAAATTGCCTGTTTTAACTAAATATTAGGTTTATGGTTATAATAATGCAGAGGGGAAACATCGTTTAATACAATATTACAAGGCAATGTATAAAGGAAAAAACACTGGTCATGGCCTCCCAGGTAAAACGCTTTCTTTCTTCCTGGATGTTTTTCCGGAATACGGCTGCCCGGAGAATGAGATGATGATCAAGAACTACAGATTTATCGTTTCATCGATCAGGTATACATTCCGTTCAGTGGAATTCCTGGTGATCAGTTCGCCCAGAAAGCCTGCCAGGAACAGCTGTGTACCGATGATCATGGCCGTGAGTGCCAGGTAGAAATAGGGACTCTGCGTCACCCTCGGCATGGGTATGGAATGGATGGTGAAATAAATTTTCTGTCCGCCGAGCCAGGCCGCTGCAAAAAAACCGATCAGGAACATCACGGTGCCGAATGTCCCGAACAGATGCATGGGCCGCCTGCCGAACCTGCCTATGAAACTGATTGAGATCAGGTCAAGATACCCGACGACAAACCGTTTCATTCCGTATTTGGTTACGCCATATTTTCGCTTTTGGTGCTGTACGACCTTTTCCCCGATATTTGTAAAGCCGGCCCTTTTGGCAAGAAAGGGGATATACCTGTGCATATCCCCGTAAACTTCAATGCTTTTCACCACCTGGTTCCGGTAGGCTTTCAGACCGCAATTAAAATCATGCAGCCTGATGCCGGATACCTTCCTGGCAAACCAGTTATAGAACCTGCTCGGGATCCTTTTGGTAAACGGATCATACCTTTTTTTCTTCCATCCCGAGACAAGATCATACCCTTCTTCCCTGATCATCCTGACCAGCTCGGGTATTTCCTCCGGACTGTCCTGGAGGTCGGCATCCATGGTAATGACTACCTCCCCGGATGCAGACTGAAATCCAGTATGAAGGGCAGCGGCCTTGCCGTAGTTCCGCCGGAAGCGGATCCCCCTGATGGCTGCGTGCTTACCCGATAGTTCCTCGATGACCTTCCATGAGCCATCATTGCTTCCATCATCCACAAAAATGATTTCGTATTTCAATGAATGTTGGGAAAGGATGCTTTCAATCCATTCTCTCAATTCCCCCAGGGACTCCTCTTCATTATAGACAGGTACAACGATTGAAATATCCATGCAGGACTTTTAGGTTATAATTACTCTGCTACTGCCAGATCTTCGGGTTCGTTCTTCTTAAATATCGCAGCAATGATCAGGGCAACTATGGTTCCCATAAAAACTTGGCCGACAAATCCGAAAATGGTCATCATCAGGGGGGTCATAAATTTACCGGAAATAGCCATGGCTTGATCCAGCGCATCTTCGGGAAGGCCCTTCTCCAGCATCTTCTCCATCTGCATGTCCTTCATCTTGGAGATGATATCCGGATCGATGACCGTCCATAGGAGATAAGCATAAATTATGCCTATCACACTGGACACCAGGATCACTACAAATCCAAACTGGAAAGCGGGACCGAAGGGCAGGATGCCGCCCCTGACATTGTCCCTGAAAGAACGGATGGCCAGTATCAGCACAACGATGGTTATGAGAATACCCAGGTAACTCATGGTCTGGTTAAGGTTCTGGCCAAGCATATATAGGATCACGCTGTAGATGATTCCCACAAAACCAAGGATGGCACCCCAGACGAGGCCATTGTAGAAGACAGAGGTATTTTTGTTTTCCATAATAATGAAAGGATTAGGATTAGTTTAGCAAAGATATTGTTTTTTTTGAGTAATTTTGCAGACCGGGCAAGTCTTATACGACCAGCTCCTGTTGAACTCCCCCAGGTCCGGAAGGAAGCAAGGGTAGACGGTTGTAGCGGTGCGATATAAGTAGCTTGCCCTTTTTTATTGAGTCCGGTTCATCCGGGCCTCCTGGTTGCCCTGACTGAGCCTGGATAGTAATTCCTCTCTGGAGCGCTCATAACCCTGCCGGTATCCCCGCATGAATTCCTTCATCCGGCTCTCTTTCCTGCCACGCCTGACGCCCAGGCGGAATCCCAGCGTATACGCCAATGCGCACGCGATCAATATGACCAGTAGATAGTCCATCCAGTTTACACTGCCTCCTCTTCACTGGTGTCAACATAAATGAATAATATGTAATAAAATACCCTGGGTTCCATACCATAGTTAACACATAATTGATGCCAAAGTTCTATCTGGTTGCATATCAGTAAGTTAAAAATATGTTAATGAAAATTTAGCGGGATTTTTGTACGCGGGCGAGCCCTGCTGTGTACGATATCGTACACAATCCCCGATTCATTTAAAAAAATTTTGATTTCAGAGATTAATAAATATCTTTGTCTCATTATTCGGCACATGAAAAACATCCATATCATACTTGCTATTCTGCTTGTGAGCCTCGTGGTGGTCAACAGGTAAGAATGGTATGGATTAATACAAGCATATTATGAAGGCCATTCTAGAACATTCAGAATGGCCTTCTTTTTTTATGGTATTTGATACATCATGAAACACAAATTAAGAAGTTCAACAACAACCGAAGGCAGGCTGATGGCCGGTGCCAGAAGTCTCTGGCGGGCCAACGGCATGACCCAGGAACAGTTCGGCAAACCGGTCATCGGCATTGTTAATTCCTTCTCACAATTCGTTCCCGGCCATGTACACCTGCATGATATCGGCCAGATGGTCAAAAAGGAAATTGAAAAGCTGGGATGCTTTGCCGCCGAATTCAACACCATTGCCATCGATGACGGCATTGCCATGGGACATGACGGGATGCTTTACTCCCTCCCCTCCCGCGACCTGATCGCCGACAGTGTGGAGTATATGATCAATGCCCACAGGGTGGACGCCATGGTGTGTATCAGCAACTGTGACAAGATCACACCTGGCATGATGATGGCAGCCATGCGCCTGAATATACCTGCTGTTTTCGTTTCCGGGGGACCCATGGAGGCGGGGAAAGCAGGGGGACGGAAATACGACCTGGTGGATGCCATGGTCCTGGCAGCGGACGAATCCCTGTCTGACAAGGAGCTGAAAATGATCGAAGAGGCTGCCTGTCCCACCTGCGGATCCTGCTCCGGGATGTTTACCGCCAATTCCATGAACTGCCTGAACGAGGCCATCGGCCTGGCGCTTCCCGGTAACGGTACCATCCTGGCGACCCATGCCTTCCGGCTGGATCTTTTCAGGCAGGCCGCCGAAAAAATTGTCGAGAATACGCAGCAATATTATTTTGAGGGGGATGACTCTGTTTTACCACGCAGCATAGCCAGCAAGAATGCCTTTCTGAATGCCATGCGGCTTGACATCGCCATGGGCGGATCAACCAATACCGTCCTGCATCTGCTGGCCATAGCCCATGAAGCAGGTGTGGATTTCACCATGAAGGACATAGATCAGTTATCCAGGACCACACCGGTACTATGCAAGGTGGCACCCAGTTCTGATTACCATGTGGAGGATGTGAACCGGGCCGGGGGCATACTCGCCATCATGGGAGAACTCGACAGAAGCGGTTTGCTTGATACGGCCGTGGTAAGGGCAGACGGACTGACACTTGGGGAAGCGATCGCATGCTATGATATCACAAGGGTGGCTGATGACCGGGAGGAAATACAGATCTACAGGGCGGCACCCGGACTGGCAAGGAACCTGGTGATGGGATCGCAGAAGAACCTGCACAGGGAACTGGATCTGGACCGGAAGACGGGTTGTATCAGGGATGTGGAGAATGCTTACAGCCGGGACGGGGGACTGGCAGTGCTGTACGGTAATATTGCGCGGGACGGATGCATCGTAAAAACGGCAGGTGTGGATCCCGCTGTCTATACTTTTACCGGTTCTGCAAAGGTATTCGCCTCCCAGGATGCTGCATGTACCGCCATCCTGGATGACCGGGTTTCGGCCGGGGACGTGGTGGTGATACGGTATGAGGGACCCAAAGGCGGACCCGGGATGCAGGAAATGCTTTACCCGACCTCCTACATCAAGTCAAAGAAACTGGGTGAAAAATGTGCCCTGATCACGGACGGCAGGTTTTCCGGGGGTACATCGGGACTTTCCATCGGTCATATATCCCCCGAGGCTGCTGCCGGAGGTGAGATTGCACTGGTCGAGGACGGGGACCGCATCGAGATAAGCATCCCTGAGCGCAGGATCGCCCTGCTCATTACCGGCGAGGAGCTCGAAGCAAGAAAGCAAAAAGAAATGGCCCGCGGAAAGCAGGCATTTCGTCCCGGGACCAGGGAACGGATGATAACCACAGCCCTGAAAGCATATGCCAGCATGGTCACATCGGCGGATAACGGGGCTGTCAGAAAGGTCGAATAAATATTGATAATGACAAGCATATGAAAACAAAAAGGGTAAGCGGATCAGAAGCCGTAATACTTTCCCTTATAGAAGAAGGGGTTAATACCATATTCGGGTATCCGGGCGGTGCCATCATGCCCATTTATGACCTGTTGTATGATTACCAGGATCAGATCAAGCATATCCTGACAAGGCATGAGCAGGGTGCGGCCCACGCAGCCCAGGGTTATGCGCGTGTGACCGGCAAGGTGGGTGTCTGCATGGTGACTTCCGGACCAGGGGCAACCAACCTGACAACGGGACTGGCGGATGCCATGCTCGATTCAACGCCAATCATCTGTATCAGCGGACAGGTGGTATCCGGTCTCCTGGGCACGGATGCCTTCCAGGAGACGGATGTCATGGGATTTTCCATGCCCATCACCAAATGGAATATCCAGATTACCAGGGCAGAAGAGATCCCGGAGATGATGGCCAGGGCATTTTTTATTGCCACCACAGGGAGGCCCGGACCGGTAATGATCGATATTACCAAAGATGCCCAGTTTGCAGAACTTGATTTCAAATATGAAAAATGCCGGGATGTCCGAAGTTATGTTCCCCGTCCCAAACTCCAGATGGAATATGTGGAAAAAGCTGCAGCACTGATTAACAATGCCAAGAAGCCCATGGCACTCGTGGGACAGGGAGTGATCCTCTCAGGGGCTGAAAAGCTACTGCTGCAATTCATCGAGAAAGCACAGATCCCGGCTGCATGGACCCTGCTGGGGAATTCCGCCATGCCCACTGACCACCCCCTGAACGTTGGCATGCTGGGCATGCACGGGAATTACGGTCCCAATATAAAAACCAACGAATGCGACCTGCTGCTCGGATTGGGGATGCGCTTCGATGACCGGGTAACCGGTGATGTAAAGACCTATGGAAAGATGGCCAAGGTGATACATTTCGAGATCGATTCTTCCGAAGTAAACAAGAATGTCAAGGCAGATGTCGCCGTGATCGCGGATATCAAGGAAACCTTCGAGGCCATTCTTCCCCTGATCAAGGAGACCAAACGGGAAGAATGGCTGAACCAGTTCAAAAGTGCCTACCAGTACGAGTATGACAAGATCATTGAAAAAGACATACACCCGGAAAAGGAAGGCCTGACCATGGGAGAGGTGATCAGGCGCATCACCGAGAGGACGGACGGGGAGGCCATCCTGGTAACCGATGTCGGACAGCACCAGATGATCGCCAATCGCTATTTCAAGTTCAAGCACAGCCGGAGTGTGGTTACCAGCGGTGGACTGGGAACGATGGGGTTCGGGCTCCCGGCCGCATTTGGTGCACAGCGGGGCAGGCCGGATAAAACTGTCATTGCCGTGATCGGCGACGGCGGCTTCCAGATGACCATACAGGAACTCGGCACAATCTGGCAGAACAAAGCGCCAGTTAAGATCGTCCTGCTGAATAATAATTTCCTCGGGATGGTGAGGCAGTGGCAGCAATTGTTCTTTGACAAGAGATATTCGTCCACCGAACTCACCAATCCTGATTTCATTACCATAGCCAGGGGATTTGGCATAGATGGAAAAAAGGTGTCAGAGCGTAAGGACCTGGATGGTGCCATTAACGAAATGTTGAGCCTCGAGGGCCCGTTCCTGCTTGAGGTTACCGTGGAAAAAGAAGACAATGTTTTCCCCATGGTCCCAGCCGGGGCATCCGTGTCTGATATCCGCCTTGAATAAAGAAACATACAAAAATCACAATAATGGAAGAAAAGGAATTCACCATAACAGCGTTTTCTGAGAACAGTATCGGCTTGCTGAACAGGATCACGATCATTTTTACCCGGAGGCACCTGAACATTGAAAGCCTGACGGTATCCGAGTCGGCCATCCATGGGATCTTTAAGTTCACCATCGTGATCAATACCACGCAGACACTCATTGAAAAAGTGGTAAAACAGCTCGAAAAGATTGTGGATGTGCTGAGGGCCTATTACCTCTGCACAGAAGAGATCATCTACCAGGAGATCGCCCTGTACAAGGTCCCCACAGAAGCATTGACCCAGAGTACGGAGATCGAGGGACTCATCAGGAAACACAATGCCAGGATCCTCGAAGTTACCAACGAGTATACCGTTATCGAGAAAACCGGTCACAAGGATGAGACCCAGCAACTATTTGATGATATGAAAGGCTTTGGCGTTTTGCAATTCACCCGTTCCGGTCGTATTGCCATCACCAAGGCAACCAGGGAGAGGCTTTCAGAATACCTGGTAAAGCTGGATACAGAAAAACCGAGAGTACAAATCTAAATTACTTAGCATAAAAATGGCAAAATTAAACTTTGGAGGCGTCGAAGAGAACGTCGTTACCCGGGATGAATTCCCTCTTTCGAAAGCACAGGAAGTGCTTAGAGATGAAATTATTGCAATCATCGGGTACGGTGTACAGGGTCCCGCCCAGGCACTGAACCTCAAGGACAACGGGATCTCTGTGATCATCGGGCAGGAGCCCGGGTTCAAGGATGACTGGGACAAAGCCGTCAGGGATGGCTGGGTACCGGGAGAAACCCTGTTCCCCATTACGGAAGCAGCTGAAAGGGCCACGGTTATCCAGTACCTGGTGTCTGATGCAGCCCAGCGTGCAGTCTGGCCCAGCTTGAAGTCCTGCCTCAGGGAAGGGGATGCATTGTATTTCTCCCATGGATTCTCCATTACCTACAAGGACCAGACGGATGTGATACCCCCGGATAATGTGGATGTCATCCTGGTTGCCCCGAAAGGGTCCGGCACCAGTGTAAGGCGGAACTTCCTGGCCGGTACGGGGATCAATTCAAGCTATGCCATTTTCCAGGACTATACCGGGAAGGCTGAAGAAAGGACCCTTGCCCTGGGCATCGGGATCGGCTCCGGCTACCTCTTCCCCACCACCTTCGAGAATGAGGTCTACAGTGACCTGACCGGTGAGCGGGGCGTGCTGATGGGAGCCCTGGCCGGGATCATGGAAGCCCAGTACCAGGTGCTCAGGGAAAATGGCCACAGTCCATCAGAAGCCTTCAACGAAACCGTTGAGGAACTCACACAGAGCCTGATCAGGCTGGTGGATGAGAACGGGATGGACTGGATGTATGCCAATTGCAGCGCCACCGCCCAGCGGGGGGCCCTGGACTGGCTGCCCAGATTCAGGGAAGCAACCCTGCCGGTGTTCAAGGAGTTGTACCAAAGGGTCAAGACCGGGGAAGAGACAAAGGTTGTGCTGGAAAAGACCGGGCGCCCGGATTACAAGGACCTGCTCTCTGCAGAACTCAAGGAGCTCAGGGAATCTGAAATGTGGCAGGCCGGGGCCATGGTACGGAGCCTCCGCCCCGACGAGGGATGATGGAACATGGGAGATAAGTACTTCTCTCCTCCCCTGCAATTTGTATCTTTAAGACAGCTATTAGTTCATGGAGGAGAAGAAGAAATTCATACACAGCCTGGTATTTCCATCCTTCTTTCTGCTGCTTATCTGGATGATAAAGATCACGGAAGTGGCCCTGGAAATGGATTTTGCCCACCTGGGACTGTTCCCCTTGAAGACCAGTGGTTTGAAGGGGATCCTTCTGGCCCCCATGATCCACGCTGATTTCAAGCATCTGTTTGACAATTCGTTACCACTTTACCTGCTGAGCATCGCCATATTCTATTTTTACCGACCGGTCTCTTACCGGGTTTTTTTCCTGGTCTGGTTCATTTCCGGATTAATTGTCTGGCTGACAGCCAGGCCTGCTTACCATATCGGAGCCAGCGGCCTGGTCTATGGTTTTGCATCATTCGTGTTTTTCAGTGGCGTCATCCGCAACAATATCCATCTGCTTGCCATCTCCCTGATCGTGGTTTTCCTCTATGGCAGCCTTGTCTGGGGGATCTTCCCCTACGATCTGAGGATATCCTGGGAATCCCACCTGGTAGGCGGGTTAACGGGACTTAGCATGGCCCTTTTCTACCGTAATTACGGTCCGCCTTCCACCAAAAAGGAATGGCCCGAAGAGGAAGAGGATGAGGGGGAGGAAGGGGATCAGGAAGACCAGTTCCGGACAGAATATACGGGCGACAGGGACAGATAATTGTCAATAAAGCATATATTAGTAGCGTTCAAGCAGGAAAGGACATGTTGCTTAAGGTACATCCTGAAAATCCCAGCCAGCGGCAAATCCTGAAGGCATGTGAAGTACTCCGGGATGGCGGCGTATTGGTCTATCCGACCGATACCGTCTATGCACTTGGCTGTGATATTTATAAAAGCAGGGCAGCGGAGAAGATTGCGAGGATGAAGGGAATCCGGTTGAACCAGGCAGATTTCTCCTTCATTTTCTCGGACCTCAGCCAGCTGTCGGATTATACAAAGCTGGTGAGCAATCCCGTATTCAAGATGATGAAAGCTTACCTGCCGGGACCATATACCTTCATTCTGCCTGCGCGGAATAATATCCCCCGCATTTTCCGCAGCAGGAAAAAGACCATAGGGATCCGCATCCCTGACAACAATATCCCGCTGGAGATTGTCAGGGAAATGGGCCACCCCATCATGACCACCTCAATCCATGATGAAGATGAACTGATCGAATATACCACCGATCCGGAACTGATCTGGGAAAAATACAAGGACCAGGTCGATGCCGTCATTGATGGTGGTTATGGGAAAAATGAACCTTCAACGGTCATAGACTGCACAAACCAGGAACCGGTTGTGGTAAGGCTGGGAATCGGGCCGGTCGATTAATCCTTCACCCTGGTGAATATCCGGTATGCTGTCTCGCCGGGCCACCTGATCATCAGGATCCCACCCTCCACTTTGAATAAATATTTTTCATAATCCACCACAAAGGCACTGTCCTCTATGGAAAATCCCACCCATTCACCGTCATACTCAGCCTGGCTGCCGGAGTGGAATGTAAGCCTGTGTATCCCGTATTCGTCCTTATTTTCCCAGTTGCCGAGGAAGGCGCTGACCGCGGTAGCTTTCTTTATCGGACTGGGCATTTACCAGGGAAAGGGTCAATGACAGAACCAGGGACAGGTTAAACGCTCTTCTTGCATTCATCGGTGATACAGGATTTAATGAATATCACATATCACTTTTTCCAGAAGCCAGGGGAGAACAGGATGAGGACGGTGAAGAGTTCAAGTCTCCCGATGAGCATCAGAAAGCTCAGGAACCACTTGCCAAAGCCGGGGATGTGAGCATAGTTTTCAATGGGTCCTACAAGGCCTATACCCGGACCGATATTCCCCAGGGTCGCCGCCACAGAACCGAAGGAGGTCCCCAGGTCATAGCCCATGGCAGCCATGACGATCACACCGATCACGAGGGTAATGATATAGAAGGAGATAAAGGCAAATACGTTGTTCAGGACATCCGGCGTCACGGCATTTTTATTGAACCGGACCGGGATCACTGCATGGGGGTGGATGAGCCTTTTGAGCTCCGAAGCAGAATTTTTCAGCAGGAGGACGATCCTCAGGATCTTGATCCCCCCGCCGGTGGATCCTGCCGATCCGCCAAAGAACATCATCATGAAAATGATGATCCCTACCAGGGGGATCCAGGTCAGGTAATCATAGGTCACAAAACCGGTGGTGGTCACAATGGATACCACCTGGAATATGGCCAGGCGGAAGGATTCTTCCCCCGAACCGCTTTCGGTAACAAAAAGTATAACACTTAAAAGCAGGGTAAAACCCGCCAGGATCCCGACATAATACCTGAATTCTTCATTTCGCCAGACCTTGTCAAAACGGCGGTGCATGGCGAAATAGGAAAGCGTGAAATTGGTCCCGGCCAGGAACATGAAGACGGTGATCACATAATGGATAAACGGGGAATCCCAGTGTGCAATGCTGGCCGTCCTGGTGGAATAACCTCCGGTGGCCATGGTGGAAAAGGAATGGCAGATGGCATCGAAGAGTTCCATGTCACCCATCCAGAGCAGCAGGATCTCCACGATGGTAAAGATGATATAGATGGCCCACAATCTCTTGGCCGTTTCCTTGATCCTCGGATGCAGCTTATCGGGTACCGGTCCGGGTACCTCGGCCACAAACAGCTGCATGCCTCCTACCCCGAGCAGTGGCAGTATGGCCAGCGACATTACGATGATCCCCATGCCTCCCAGCCACTGGGTAAGGCTCCGCCAGAAAAGCAGTCCATGTGGCAACATTTCCACCTGGCCCAGTATGCTCGCTCCAGTGGTAGTAAAACCCGAGATGGTCTCGAAATAGGCGTCGGTAAAGGATGGGATCTCACCGGAAAGGATAAAGGGCAGACAACCGAACAGTGAAAACATGACCCAGCCGATGGCCACGATCAGGAAACCATCCCTGGCGCTCATGGATTTGGTGGCTTTCCTGTTCATAAGCAGGACGGTACCTCCGGTCCCTACGCTTATACAACCACTGATCCCCAGTGGAACTAATTCATGATCATGGAAAAACATGGATACGGGGATACACAGCCAGATACAGATCCCCTCGATCAGCAAAAGCAGTCCCAGAAACTGGAATACAAGCCTGTAATTAAACATGCGGTATGCTAATTAAAGTACTTAGGTATCTTTGAAATGGCTGATGGGAGAGCAAAAACGACTACCTTATCGTTGGGTTTGATCTCAGTCGAACCCCTGGCAATAATGGTTGACTTTCCCCGGACGAGTCCCCCGACAATGGCATCTTTCGGAAAGTTGATTTCCCT
>LJUP01000396.1 GCA_001303955.1 Bacteroides sp. SM23_62
AAAAATGGATGAAGGATGTAAAGCAAATTGACGATGTGCTTCTAATAGGTATAGAATTTTAGTAATCGGTCGAAATGGAAAACGGTTTTCTTGAATTCGTCTATGATTTCTACAAATCCATGAAGGCTCATGAGATCAAGCTGGTATATGAGGGAAGGGTTACCCAGCAGATCACAAAGACATTCATAGCTCTTGCTGAATCCCATATGGAAGAAAATGCCGAAGTTTCCGGCGTACAGCGGAAAGTTGTTCATGTTATGGTTGAATGCCTGCAGAACATCAGCAGGTATGCGGATGAGTATGAACCAGGACAATCGCGGTATGCCGGCAGGGGGATCTTTATGGTCAGCCACACCGAAAATTACTGGTGTGTGACGACCGGCAATGCCATATTCAATGAAAAGGTGAAGGAATTGAGGGATATGATTGACCAGATAAATGAGTTGAATGAAGATGAACTGAAGGATCTGTATGTTAAACAGATGCGCGAGGGAAGAATGACCAGCAGAGGGGGGGCTGGACTGGGATTTATAGATATCAGGAGAAAAACAAAGAGGATGCTGGAGTATTATTTTCTTCCAATTACAGAGAAAGTATCATTCTTTCTATTCACTACATTCATTCCTCGAAAAGTTTAAATTAATATTTTTGTTTATCGGGCGATTAATAATAAAATCCATTATGATTCAGAAAACAATTTTTTTTCTACTCTTATATGCAGTGATTTCGTCTTGCCACTCGAGAAAAGGCAAGCTGGCTCAGGCAGATTTGGATGTCATTGATTCCCTCGAGCTTGCTGCAAATTTACAGGTCTCAGAGGAGGCCATCGATGAGATCATTCAGAGTGTATCCTCCCCTGTTGAAATGGCAGCTCTTATAAAGGAAATTGGAACACCTTTTTCCATGGATTACCTGGCGACCACCGACTATGTTGACCGATATAATACCAGCTCCCAGATGGCTTTCAGTCTTGGTATTTTCGGTGCTGACCTTGGTTATCTCAATATCTATAAAAATAATGTACAGATAGTGGATTATCTCATGGCCATTAATCAGCTGGCTAATGGTATCAGGGTTGGTCATTTTTTTGATTTTGTGAGGTTGAATCAACTTGCTACTAGCAGGGAGGGTATTGATTCACTGATGTATATTTCTGTTAGCAGTTTCAATAATATTGATTCATATTTAAGGGAAAATAACAGGGGTCACCTGAGTGCACTTATGATCACAGGTGTCTGGATTGAGTGTTTGTATCTTGCGACCCGGGTAGCTAGTGAGACATCCAATCCGTTACTTAATGAAAGGATTGGAGAACAAAAGCTTAACCTGCACAATCTATTGCTTATCCTTAATCCCTATAAGGATCAGAAGCCTATTGCAGACCTGCTGACTCAACTGGATGAGGTTAAAGAGGTATTTGACCAGGTTGAAATCACCTATGAAATAGGAGTTCCTGAAACTGTGGAAAAGAATGGTATGGTTATGATCCTGCAAAACGAGAAAAGTATTGTCAAACTCACGGATGAACAGTTGCAGAAGATCATTAATAAGACAGAAGAGGTAAGAAACAAGCTAATTGCCATTTAATATGATACGGATTCTTGTGTTGATAATTTTCGGATTTTTATTTGTTTTTACAGGGAGATTCCTCCAGGCTCAGTCTCCCACTGACCTGGTGGAACAATGCGCCAACGAGGCCAGTGAAAATGCCACCTATTTAAAGGATTTTGTTGTTAAACTAGCGGAGGCCAAACCCGGGTCGAAGCATCCTATCGCCCGCTATCCTTTGATATTAAGTAAAAACAATGTCTACCGTTTTTCTGTGTGTACAACGGAACAATCTGAAGGGAAAGCCGTTATCAGGCTTTATGACAGTAACCACTTGATTTTCAGCTCTTATGATGAAGACACCCAGGAGGAATTCAATCCATTCAATTTCCTGTGCCGGAAAACAGGGATATACCATGTTTTCATTTCATTCATAGACGGTAAGCCGGGTGAAGCAGTGGGTATCCTGTCATATGTTACGAAGTAATGAGCAACATTACATAACCTGCCAACAAAAGTCCGAACAGTATCTCTCCCATCAGCTTCGAACGTAGATTGAAAAAGTAATAGGAAAGAATATAGGCAATCGCGAATCCACTGAAATAAACCAATTCAAGAGACCGGCTGTAGAGGCTGAAGTATACAATCAGCGTTACGGCAAAGATCCAGAAATTCAGCCTGTAAAATTTCCGTACGTAGATCTTTAAGCCCTGGTAATTACTGACCATCTTATGGCTCGCCAGCAGGATCAGCAGTGCTAAAAAGGCATAGAACAGGATATAATATTTGTTAAAATGGCTGAAATCATGATCGGGGATAAAATTCATGATCATCTCCTGCCACCTGGGTCTCAATTCCTGACCTGTCATATAATACCAGGAAAACAGGAATATGTATGGAAGCAGGAAGCCAATGATGGTGAAGGCCCATTCCCTCCAGCGGATATTTCTCAAAAGTGAAAGACCAATCCAGATGATAATCATCAGGTATGCCCCCCTGGCATAAAACAGGCTGCCTGTGGAGATCAGGAATGAGGCATGAAAATACTCATAGGCCAATCCTTCTTTTTTGAAGGTACCAAAAATGGCCTCGATGGCAATCAGCATAAAAATACTGGCAAAAACCGCCGGATTCAGCCGTTGAAGAGGCAAATAACTGCTGACAACAAGTATAAAAATAAAAGATGGCAGATATGTCCGGCTCTTGAGCAGAATGAATTTCATGTTCAGCCTGGAAAGAAGCAGGGCATTGATTACCAAAAGAACCAGCGCTACGGTTTTGGATAGAAATTCCTGTCCCCCGAGCAACCTGCTGAAAATTTGATACAGTGGCATGGGAGACACCTCGAAACTCATCGGGACCGGTTGAGGGAGGATAAAGTATTTCATCCAGAATAACACAGCTAGGACCGGTAAAAATATGAACTGAACCGGCCGGCCACCTTGTAAGAATTTCAGGAACATTCAGTGCATCATTTTAAACTAAAGGTCATAGCCTATATCCCTACGGTAGTTTTTGCCTTCGAACTGTATCCTTTCAGCAGTTTTATATGTCCTGGCCAGTGCTTCGGTCATATCCTCCCCGAAAGCGGTTACAGACAAAACCCTTCCCCCGTTGGTTACGACCCTGCCATCAGTCAGTTTGGTCCCTGCATGAAAGATGACTGACTTGCCAGGATCTTCCAATCCGTTTATCTCTTTCCCTTTTTCATAGGCGCCCGGATAACCTTTTGAAACAAGCATCACAGTGCTGACGGTCCGGGCATCAATTTCCAGGGATTTTTTTCGGAGCTTTTTCCGGGAAACAGCCATAAAAAGATCCAGCAGGTCACTCTTGATTCTTGGGAGAACGGCTTCTCCCTCCGGGTCACCCATGCGGACATTGTATTCTACTACATAAGGATTACCAAGGACATTCATCAATCCTACGTAGAGGAAACCCTTGTAATCTATATTTTCCTTGTTGAGGCCTGCTACCGTTGGTTTAACGATCTTTTCCTCTACCTTCCTTAGGAAAATCTTGTCCGCGAAGGGCACCGGTGATATGGCTCCCATCCCCCCTGTATTGAGCCCGGTGTCACCTTCTCCAATTCTTTTATAATCCTTTGCTTCCGGGAAGATCAAATAGGATATCCCGTCAGTCAGTACGAAGACCGATAATTCTATACCGGGCAGGAATTCCTCGATAACCACATTGGCGCTGGCATCGCCGAACTTCCCTTCGAGCATCACTTTAAGTTCCTGTTCAGCCTCCTTCAGGCTGTCAAGGAGCAGGACCCCCTTCCCTGCAGCCAGTCCATCTGCCTTTAGTACATAAGGCGGTTCCATTGTTTTGAGGTATTCCACACCCTCCTGGTAGGTATCCAGCGTTATGTTCTTGTACCGGGCGGTGGGGATATTGTGCCGGACCATGAATTCATTGGCAAACTTCTTACTCCCTTCAAGGGATGCACCCAGTTTGGAAGGACCTATCAGCGGTATCTTCTTCAGCTCCCTGTCAGCTATAAAATAATCATATATCCCGGCGACAAGGGGTGCCTCCGGTCCAACAACAACCATCTCAATATCATGCTCGAGTACAAATGATTTGATGGCGGGAAAATCCGTTACCGAAAGTTCCACATTGGTGCCCAGTTGGGCCGTTCCGGCATTGCCGGGAGCCACAAATAATGATGTTAACAGGGGGCTTTGCGAAATCTTCCAGGCAAGGGCATGTTCACGCCCTCCCGAGCCAAGAATGAGGACTTTCATAGGTTAGCATTTATGAAATGTAAACTTAATGAAAAATCACGAAATGCCCTGTAAGGTATCAAACAAGAAAGGCTCCCTCGCGGGAGCCTTTCTGTCATGATTTAGGTGTATTTATTCTATCATCAGCTTCGCCTTAACAGGCAGTCCGTTCACACGAAGGAGATAGGGTCCCCTGGCCTGGTTTCCAAAATCGATTGTTTCAATAAATCTAGGATTCCCGTTAAACTTGTGAAGTTTCTTATATACTAGCTGGCCTGTCATATTGATTATTTCAAGCATGACATCATCAGCATCACTGTTCGCGAATTCAATGGTGAATTCACCAGTGGATGGATTGGGATAAAGCTTCAAATCACTCCCCATACTAAAGTCACTGATATCAAGCCCGATAACCTGAGACTGCAGGGGTCCGCAATTGTTGGCATCAATTACAGTAATATTCCAATCTCCACCATCCAGATTATTTAATGTAACAGATGTGCTAGAAACAGTTGTGTCAATTATAGTAGATTGCTGAGTCAGTATATAAGTATATTCCGGAGTGCCTCCTGAAATTGTTACAGTAATGGCACCATCTGACACATCCCATGTTGAATCTACCTGAACCAAGGTAAAAGCAGGTGGTACCGTAATTGAAATAACCGAATCAATACTCACATTATTGGAATCTGTGATGACTATCGTATAGTTCCCTGTAGAAAGATTCTCATAACATTGGGTTGAAG
>LJUP01000084.1 GCA_001303955.1 Bacteroides sp. SM23_62
TCCCCTCGTACAGGGGTTCGTCAAGCTTCACTGTCCATGGCCGGGCTGGGTCCCTGACAAAGAAATGCATGGGGTTACATGTCCGTTGCTGTCCGGATTCACCCGTTGCCAGTACGGTCAGGCAATAGACCAGGCTTGAAGGCAGCAGTCTGGTTTTGATCACCGCAGGGTCAGGGGAATTTACCCCGCCAAGTTTTTGGGCTCCGTTGAAGAATTCGATTTTCTGCCAGCCGTCGAAATCCCCTGTTTCACAAATGATGGTGATCTCATCTCCCGGATCGGCTACCGGTCCCCCGAGACTGAACATGGTTCCCGGATCGGTGTGCGGATTAAATGTACGGTCGAATTCCTTTACCTTAACCGAAAGGGGATTGTGGTGGGTGGCAAGGCTCCGGTAGACATAGGCCATGTCCTTGTTCAAAACCCAGCCGGCCCTGTCTTTGTCCCCTATGTAATGCTCGTAACTGTCCACATAGGTAAGGCCGCTGTCCCAGCTGTCCTGATCCACGAGCCAGCCCGATTCTTCCGTTAATTCGATTAGCTTTACCGGTCCCTTTTGAGGATTCCCGGATTCCGGGTACCGGGCGGCAACAGCCTGTTCCACAAGCTTCATGTAGATATCAAAGGAAGCACCGTCTTCATGTCCCTTCAGTTCAAGCGCCCAGCACCAGAGGGCGCCTTTCGGCCGGGCATAGTCCATCATTTCTGCAGTTCTGTTGATGCCCCTTTCCCCGATGAGGGCATCGAATTTTCCGATGATGAAAACCCCCGGTACCTTCAGGGCCCCGTCTACCGGGACACGGGGTGACCCTCCGGCGGAGACGTTGGCCACAAAACAGATGGCACGCTCAGGTGCATAATTGATAAATCCGTAAGTGGTGGCTCCTCCATTGGAGCTGCCGTAAATCACAAAGGGCAGGTTTGCCATTTCCGGATGGTGACCGAGTCTGGCAAATTCATCCAGTGCATGGAAAAACCCCGCCGCACCCTCTGAATAAACCCTCCTGCCGGGAAAGTTATGGAGGCCTGCTACGGCAAAACCGAGCCTCATGGCCAGGGCCCTCACATTTTCATCGCGTGCAAAGTTCCGGCTGTCGCCGCTTCCGCCTCCGTGGCCGGAGATGAAAACCCCTCTGACAGGGTCGGTATCGGGAGGTACCCATAGTTTGATCATTTTGACTCCCTCGGCATCCCTGAAATCGTAGTATTGTCCATCCCAGGCTACCTGGTCACCATTTTCAAGAATGGTTATCTGGGCAGAAAGATGATAAAGCATTAAAACAGGTAAGGCAAGCAGCAAGATTTTAAGTTTCATGTCAATTAATTTATATGCGGTCCGATGTATAGCTACTCAAATTTCAAAAAGATTCCGGAACAATACAGGCATAAGATTCTCAGATTGGTTCAATCAATTATAAAGTCGCTATTTTTGTATGTTTGGTTTTAAGCATGGAAAATGGATATTTCAGTGTACCGTTCACACCCAGCTGGGAAGACCTTGTAGATTGTATTGAAAGGAATGGTACGCCTGCAAGGGTTCATCATATTGAATTGTTCCTGGATGATGAAATAAAAGCAATCATTTGTAACAGGTTTGGTCTGCTGGAGGGGATCCGGGAGCATGATCCCTTCTTCGATGCCAGGAGGGAGGTCAGGATACAGCGATTCCTGGGCTACGATTATGTACGCTGCGGACTGGATGATTTTGATATGCCACTGGTGAGATTATCCGTTACGGATACGGCAGAGATCGGGAGGGTAGGGGGACGTGAGTTTATCAATGAAAAAGCGGGACCCATAACCAGCTGGGAGGAATTTGAGAAATATCCATGGCCGGACCCCGGCACTTGCCGGACCACTTCCCTGGAATGGTATGAGAAGAACCTGCCGGATGATATGTGTGTCATCGGGAGCGGAGGGTTTGCCCATTTTGCCGAGTACCTGAGCTGGCTGATGGGATATGAGACCCTTTGCTATGCCCTGTGCGAGAACCGGGGACTGGTCGACGCCATCAGCAGGAAGCTGGAGGATATTTATGATGCAGTAATCAGGCGGATCCTGGAGTTTGAGCGTGTAAAGATCATCTGGGGTTCTGATGATATGGGGTTCCGCGGGGGACCGTTGATCAGTCCCGATGACCTCAGGGAATTTGTCCTTCCCGGGCATAAGTTAATGTCCGATTTATCCCATCAGGCAGGCAGACCCTACCTGCTGCATTCCTGTGGTGACCTTGGTATGATCATGGAGGACCTGATCGGAATGGTGGGGATAGATGCCAGGCATTCTTTTGAGGATACCATTGAGGATGTGCTGACTGCGCATCAGAGGTATGGTGACCGGATCGCCATTTTAGGCGGGATAGACGTTGATTTCTTATGCAGGAGCAATGAGCCGCAAATCAGAAACAGGGTAAGGCAGACCCTTGATCAATGCATGCCGGGCGGAGGGTATTGCCTGGGATCAGGAAACTCCATCGCCAATTACATCCCCGTTGACAATTACCTGGTTATGCTGGATGAAGGACGCAGGTATTAACGTAATAGTGCCAACGGTAAGCTGACACGGATATTTATTGCCCGGTTTTCAAAGGATTTTTTGAATCCTTGTAGAACTGTCTCTGGAGTTCAATCGTCATCTGGTCTGCTTTGACTGACCTGATCATCTCCACCAGTTGCTCAACCTCGTTTTCCATGATCAGGTTTCCCATTTCCACCGTTCCATAGCTCCCGTCACCGGCATAATGATTGGGAAATTGTGCATACCACCAGATCGCGGTATAAGCAAATGATGATAATGAATTCAACCGTTGCTGGTCTTTTCCTGACTGGCTGTTAGCCCTGTCAAGATGTACAAGGTCAGGACGATGGGACAGCATCAATGAAGTTTCAGTCTCCCCGGCATGCCCATCCCAATCAGTCTGTCTCATCTGGTTCAGCTTATCCTGGTATTCATCAGAATCCTCAGGTCTGAAAAGATAAACGGCATAGTCTTTCTGTTTTTCGAGCTGCATCTGGCAGAAATAGGGCAGCAAGGAATTATTGCCACCGTGCCCGTTTACCAGTATGATCTTTTCAATTCCGTTTCTGTGCATCTCATCGCATGTTTCCTGCAGTACTGTCAGGACAGTCTGGGGACTGTATGCCAGGGTACCTGGCTGTTGCTTCGCTTCATAGATCTGTCCGAGATAAAACGGTGGGAAAACAATCGTATATTCCTCTTCGGCTGCCCTTATGACAATCTCCCTGACATCGATCAGGTCGGTTCCCAATGGTAGATGAGGTCCGTGTTTTTCAATGATCCCAAGCGGAATAACACATGTGCTGGCTGAACTTTCCACCGCGGTTATGAAGTCCGGGGAAGTAAGTTCTTCCCATTTCACCGGCAAGTCCTGTTTGGCCTGTTCCGTCCCCTGTGCCATCAAAGCAGCAGGAATAATCAAAAGAGTCCATAAAATTAATTTTTCCATATCACTTAAAATTTTCATGTTAATAACTATCTTTCAAGTCGATTAAAAGGTTGTCCGAAATTGTTTATTCTCATAAAGGGTTTTTCAACATCCGGAGAAGTCATTAATTCATACTTGTGAGGCCTCCGGAAAGCATTACCGTAAATTGTTTTTTCCCGGATCTCTCTCATTTTCCCAAGGTTAATTTCAGCGACAAATACCCCTTCATCTTCTCCTGCCAGCAGTTTCTGTTCCCCGTCGGCACCAAACACGCAGGAGTGCCCGTTAAATGAGTTCGGTCCCGAATTTGCGTAATTTGCCATGGCGGTTACAAGGGCATTTTCAAAAGCCCTTACCTGGAACTGGTTCAAGAGCATGGGGTAGAGGTTGCAGGCATTGGGGGTCAGGATCACTTCCGCGCCATTTAACATGTTCAACCTTGCGCTCTCAGGATGTTCCCTGTCATAGCATATCATGGATCCGATTTTTACCTGTCCAAGCCGTGTATCAAGGTCAGCCACCACAAAGTCATCCCCGGGGGTTGTGTGTAATTCAAGTTCTATGAAATCACAGGTATGAACCTTTGCGTATGTCATAACGATATTCCCGCGCCGGTCAATCAGGGAAGCGGAGTTCCTGGGCAAGCCCTCCCAGCTTTCCAGGTAAGTGATATGAATCGCCAGGTTCAGTTCCCTGGCCAGTTTCCGGAAATGTTCTACAAATTCATCGTTCTGGCCGACCGCCAGGCTTTGCCATTTTTCGATGGCACCGGTCTGCTTGAAGTCAATGCCAGAATACCCGATGTTATACATCTCAGGAAACACAACTATATCTGCACCTTTGTCCCTTGCCTGTCTACAGTATTCCTCGCCCTTTTTCATATTGATTTCCTGGTCGAACACTTTCTCAGGCTGAACCAGGGCAATTCTCAGATTCCCCGTTATATAATTTTCAATCCTTTCATTGATCATACTCATCAATGAATGATGGGGGCCCTGTCCGGTTGTTCCCGTAATGGCTACGAGTATCGGGATGGCACTGCCTGTGGATTCCATCCTGATCCATTCGATGGTCTTCTCCGGAAGTGGATTCAGCCAGGGGGTGTTGATGAGCCAGGTCATATCCTCATTATAGGTTCTTACTGCCCTGGGCATCCTGGGTGAAGGATCCCACCAATCATCAGTTTCCAGGCCTTTATAGCAGATAAAAGTATGTTCTGTTCCGCCCTTATAATGAATTATATATTTAACAATAGGTAATAAATCACCAGTAGTTTCTGCATACATGCATGTATGCAGAAAATAGAATTCCTGCAGTTTTGTGTTAACAGGGATTTTGGGGGAAAGGGCCGGGAAGGCATCCTCACGCCGCGGACCGCTCAATACAATAACAGATTTACCCTCGTTCCCGGCGGGATCAATGATATTAAATGGGACCAGCCCATCCTGAAAGGTCTGAACACCAGTTGGTATATTTTTCATACAGGCATTGGGACCGAAATCGGTCCATCCACCCCTGTTGTCATCTGCCACAGAGTCGTAAAAACCCATGTTGGCTGCACCCTCAAGGTCGATGAAAATAAATTCTTGCTGTCCGGTCCGAGGAGAGGGTCGATGTTCTGTCTGAGGCAATATTGAAAAACAAGCCAATAACTGGATGACAAAGAAGAACAGAGTAGTTTTCATAAGCCGGTGATTTCAAATCATTTCGAACAACACTTAAAATACAAAAATACTCATAATAATAATCCAATACCGGAGAAGCCTTGATAGCAAGGGTCATCATAAAAGCGGCACGGTCGGTGCTTGTGGTTTTGCGATTCGCAAAGGTCCGTCGAAGGAAGTTTTACCTTCCTGTCTCCCGTCCCGTATTTCCGGTGCAACAGTTAGAAAATAATTGTGTAAATTGAGTGCGTTATGAAAAATACAAGCAATACCGCAAACAGGTTAAATTACCTCAGCCTTTGGGTACTTTCCATCCTGAGGATAACCATTGGCTGGCATTTCCTTTATGAAGGGATCGTAAAACTTACCACCTCAGGGTGGACATCAGCCAGCTACCTGCTGGAATCCAGGTGGTTATTTTCGGGATTGTTCCACTGGATCGCGACACATCCCGGCGTTCTGCAGGTCGTGGATATGGTGAATGTCTGGGGACTCATACTGGTCGGTCTTGGATTGATGCTGGGCATGTTCTCACGCTATGCCACCATTGGAGGTATTGCTCTGTTGGCCCTCTATTATACAGCCAATCCACCATTTATTTCATCCACCGGAGCTTACCTGGAAGGACATTATGTTTGGATTGATAAAAACCTTATAGAACTGATAGCACTTATCGTCCTGTTGCTGATACCCACAGGTCAGTTCATCGGCCTTGACGGACTCATAAAAGCCATCAGGCTCAGGGCACACAAACCCATACCGGATGCCGCTTCATCGAAGGAATCTTCCGGTGGACCCGGTACAGACGGAGTAAAAAGTTACGGGCGCAGGGATATGCTGAGACATCTTGCCACCTTGCCGGTGATGGGAGCCTTTGCCTATGCTGCCATCCGGAAACAAAGATGGGAAAGTTACGAAGAAAGGCTCCTGCAGGCCAACACCACCCAACCTGACGCAAGCAGCGGGGCAACCCTGAAGAGTTTCAGCTACGCTTCACTGAAAGACCTGAAAGGAACCCTTCCAAAGGGAAAAATCGGCGACCTGGAACTCAGCCGGATGATCGCCGGGGGAAACCTGATGGGCGGATGGGCCCACGCCAGGGACCTGATCTATGTCAGCAAACTGGTCAAGGCCTATCATCATGACCAGAAAATATTTGAGACTTTTAAAATCGCTGAAGCCTGCGGAGTCAATACCATCCTGACCAATCCACAACTCAACAGGGTAATCAATAAGTACTGGCGGACACAGGGGGGGGAGATCCAATTCATCTCTGACTGTGGTTACCAGATGGATCCCTATAAGGGGATAGAGCTTTCCATTGAGGGCGGGGCCCATGCCTGCTATGTTCAGGGAGGAATAGCAGACCAATTTGTCATTGACGGAAGGGTTGATGAACTGGGTGAATGTGTTGAGATCATCAGAAAACATGGTATCCCGGGTGGGATAGGGGGACATAGAATTGAGACCATAAAGGCATGTGTGGATGCAGGGATCAAACCGGATTTCTGGGTAAAAACCATTCATCATGTAAACTACTGGTCAGCCAAACCCGAGGAAGAAAACGACAATATCTGGTGTTACGACCCGGATGAAACCCTTGCTTTCATGGAGAACCTCGAAGAGCCATGGATAGGATTCAAGACCCTGGCTGCCGGGGCCATCCATCCTGATGTGGGCTTTCCCTATGCTTTCAGGGCAGGGGCTGATTTTATATGTGTGGGCATGTATGATTTCCAGGTTGTCGAAGATGTCAATCTGGTGCTTGAGGTCCTTGGCGATGAATCACTGAAAACCGACCGGAAAAGACCCTGGAGGGCCTGATCAAAGTGGCAATGAGGATGGCCTATTACCATGCATTCATTCAAACCCAAAGGTAAGTTTATCTTCTATTTACTGCTCGAATAACAGATCTCAGATATGATGGAGTTCAACGAAATTACGGAAAACTCCAAAACACCAAAATACCTTCAGCTGGTCAACCTGATCATCAAGGACATCACTGATGGAACCTTAAAGATCGGAGACCGGCTACCTTCCATTAATGAAATCAGTGCCGAGTATTACCTTTCCCGTGATACGGTTGAAAAAGCCCTGAACGAACTTCGAAAGAGAGGAATCATAACTTCAGTCAAAAGGCGGGGCTATTTCATAAGCAATACGGAGTTTGATTATAAAACGAAAATTGCCTTTATCACAAATACCATCACGGACTATAAGCGGAACATCTATGAGGCATTTACCAGGGAAATGGGGGATAAGGCCCTGGTCGATGTTTATGTATACAATTATGATATTAAGAAATTTGAGATCATCATCCTGAGTCATTTGACTGAATATGACTATTTCCTGGTCATCCCATTCTTTAAAAGCGAACAACATTACCAGAAGGCGGTTGCATTGCTTAACAATTATCCTGACAATAAGCTGATCATTCTGGACAATTCCCTGGATGGCATTAAACCGCTGCATTCCTCTGTATCCCAAAATTTTGAACTGGACATAAGGGAAGCATTGATATCTCTGAACGATAATCTGGCAGGCTATAAAAAGCATTACCTGCTGTATCCCCCTGATAGTGTTCATCCCGGAATGGTGGTAAAAGGATTTGAGGTTTTCTGTAAGATGTTTGAATATGAGTATGAAGTAGTCACTTCCCTGAGCGCTGATTCGATTCACCGGGACAGCAATTACATCCTCCTTGATGACGAGCACCTGGTAGATACCATTGAGCTCATCGAACAGAAAAAACTGGAACTGGGAAAAGAAGTGGGACTGATCTCCTATAATGAAACTCCCTTAAAGAGGATACTTGCAGGAGGATTAACTGTAATATCAACCGACTGGCAGAAAATGGGACAAAAAACGGCAGAAATGATCCTGTCACAGAATATTGGAAGTCTGAGGATACCCTATATGATTTATCTGAGAAATTCAATCCTTAAATAGGAAAGTTATGGAACCTGGTGTATTCAAGAAAATTGGTTTGAAGATAGGTACAAACTTTGTTTACAGAAGAATCCTGCTGCTCATCTTCATACTGTTTATGCTCCTGGTGATCAGCTATGGCTTTCTTATGTATCAGGTCAGGATCATCAATCTGAAGAAGATCGAGATATACAGTGTTTACCAGGAAAGGGAATTATATATATCAAAGTTCTATAACAGCTTCAACAAAAATGAACTGATCCAGGAATTATATGCTGTTACCAATGATAGCAAATACCTGGAAATCAGGAAAGAAAATCTTAAGAACATGCAGATTGAGTTGGATTCCCTTTACTGGTTCTGCAGGGAGAGTGACGAATATTGTATTCGCCTGGACAGCTCAAGATATTTCCTGGATATGTATTTAGACCGGTTTATTCCGGAAAGTGACAGCATCATGAATATCCTCCTGTCTGATGTATCTGATTCTGTTGAAATAAGCCTGATGAGACCGGAGCCTGATGAATTCCGGATTGATACGGTCAGGTACCTATCAACAAAAGAAGCCGAAATCAAGAGCCAACTGCAGGAAAATCTTCACATCATTGAGCGAAAAATCATGGGACCCACCCAGTGGATCGTGAAATCCGACCGTTTTGACACCAGTTTGAATCAGAAAATAATAGATGCCAAGATCAATGCTTATCATTTCTGGCAAAAAATCGTTGTCACCCTGATAATTGGTTTGATTTTCTTGCTGCTCATTGTACTGGGATTTATTATAGCACGCCCCCTGAGAAAACCTCAGCCTGTATATAGTACCCTTCCCAATCTTCAGTATTCTGCTTATGAGGGCTTTGAAAATGAGTTCGTTGGACTGCTCCAAAAACACAAAGACCTTTTCATGAAGTACAAGCAGATCGTATTGATATTTCCAAGGGGCAGTTTGTTCCCCATACAGATCATTTCCGCATTTCAGAAATTCACACAAACCAACCATATTGATTTTCAGATAAAAGATGAAATAAAAGCGGAGATCCTTGAAGAAAAAATAGCCTTTGTAATTCTGGAAGAAGAAACCATGGCCCAACTGATAGAAATGGCTTCAGAAACGGACCTGGCCATAGGCGATCAGCTGGGTATTCTGGGCTATGGAGACAGTCCCCTAAAGAGAATCATAGCGAATGGCATTACCGTTATCGATATTTCATACCAGGATTGTGAACCAACAGGTTTCCGGCAGATAAAACCGGCATCTAATAAATGCCTTTCATTCGTTAAAAGGAATTCATTATAAACTTATTATGAAACCTGATACCACCTAATACAGGATAGAGATTAAAATAATGCAGCTTAATTTTAACAGTAAGATCAATGATGCGTAAAACGAGATTAATTTTAACCATAACCGTCATTGCTGTAGCATTACTGCAATGTAAAAGTGACAGGAGTGAAAAGACGGACAGCCGGGATATCGATGCATTGATTTCTGAAAATCTCGGTTTTGCACAGCATAGAATTACCTATTTTCTAGAGAACCTTGATGTAAATACCTATCCTGGCTCAGTAGATGATAATGGCCTCCTGAAGACCGTTCCGGCAAAATCATGGGAAGCAGGCTGCCTGGCCGGTATACTCTGGTATCTATATGATTATACACACGAAGAAAAATGGAAGATTTTTGCCCAGCAATGGACGGCCGGACTCGAATTGCAAAAGTTCAATAAAAACAGCCATGACCTTCTTTTTATGCTATTTACCAGCTTTGGCAATGGCCATAAAATAACCCATGATGAATTGTACAGTGATGTCCTGGTCGTAGGTGCGAAATCCCTGGCGAGCAGGTATGATCCTGAGATAAAATCCATCAAATCATGGGATAAGTTTTACCAGTCCCAGAAGATCCAGTTCCCGGTTATCATTGATGCCCTCCTGGCTAATGAAATGCTTTTCTATGTAGCTGGTAATTCCGGGGACAGCAGCCTGTATCAGATAGCCTATAATCATGCACTCAATACACAGCGGGACTTTTTCAGGGCTGATTACAGTACATATTATCTTGTGGAATACGATACTGTTTTGAATAGCGTAAAAGAGAAGAAGACCTGGCTTGGACATGATGACGAGTCAACCTGGGCCAGGGGGCATGCAAGGGCCATTTATGGTTCAGCCCTTACATTCAGGGAAACCGGAGATTCCTCATTTCTTGAGCTGGCAAAAAAATCTGCCGAATTCTATATGGAACACCCCCGCCTGCCAGCGGACCTGATCCCGTACTGGGACTTTGATGACCCTGATATTCCGAATGCCCCCCGTGATGCCTCTGCTGCCTGTATTGCAGCATCTGGCCTGCTGGAATTGTCAAGCCTGCTGCCTGCCGGTGAACGGGGCAAGTATGCAGACTTTGCCATCAGCACGCTGGAAAGCCTGACCTCCAATGAATACAGGAACAAACCAAATGAAAATTTTGGATTCATCCTGAAACATTCTACGGGCAGCCGTTCCTGGAATATAGATGTGGACAAACCAAAAATATCGGCTGATTATTATTTTATAGAATCATTGATCAAGCTTGATAAACTTAAGGATTCCATTATTTTTTAGCACAAGGTAAGGACGACCGTTCATTCCACGGTTTAAGGAAGGAATGGTTGAATATCCGGTCCTGCTATATTGACAAACCGGATCACTTCAACCAGATCCGGTTCATTGGACAGGTTTGAATGGTTCTGCCTGATAAATCGGCTTATCGCTTTCTTCCGGTCCGGAAATACATTGATCAGCTGACCTTTGGTAAGCTTTATCCTGACCATTGAGGAATCCTGCTTTTCCACATAGTAAATACTGACAGGATGGTAATAATCCGGATGTGCTGAAGGAGGATATCCCTCATCTTCAACAAAATCTACTTTCCGGACGGCAAACAGTGATACCGAATCGGCTAACAGTACCTGAATGTATTTCGACCGGATATTATGATCCGGATCCTGGCACCTGAATTTTAAAGCCGGCTTTCCCTGGCCGGGAATCAGCATGAATTCCTGTATGTACTGATAATCGATAACAATGTATTTATTGAGCACCTTGTTTAAATAAACCACCTCATCGAGATAGGCGTTGTAATTCATACTGGAAATCATGACAGTATCCAGGTCCTTGAAGATCAGCATTCCCGCCATCCAGTCATCATTCAGAAAAGGTGTTCCCCGTGCTTGGTGCCGGGGAGGATGATACAATTGTCCCATGATCCTCTTTCCGACCGTATGGCAGTCCCCGTGGCCGGGATCAGGTAATTGATCCATGCGCTGTGCTGATATTCCCGCATTCATCAAGCATGCTGATAATATGATTAAAAATCTATTCATCCGTTACCACATTTATATCCAGTGTTCCTGTGAAGGGAACCCCATCCAGTGTAATCCCCTCGACGGTGATGCGGAACAATCCCGTTTCGTCGGATGTGTAAAATTCCAGCCGGGCTTTTCCATCTTTCCCAGTACGGTTCATGGGTCCCCAGTACAGCAGGTCCCTGAAATCAGGAATCCTCTTGTTTTTCTCATCATCATTTTGATAGTCAGGCATTAATGGTGTTGAAGGTTTATTGAATTTCGGAATAGCATATACCATATGGGTACCTGACAGGTCCATCGTATGGATCATTCTTCCCCTGGTATACAGCGCCACAAGGCCCTCAAAAACCATGTCTCCATATACACGTGTAGTATTCTGGATCTCAATCCGTTCAAGCTTCGATGATCCCAATTTGGCTACCCTGTCAAGATCATAAACAGGTACACCGTCCAGCAGGATAAATGACTGTGGCATGTATTTTCGGGTAAGTGGGTTGAAGATATCAAGTGAATACCGTCCCTGTTGTCCGGTAAACCTCGTCGTAGTGAGCAACTCCCTGGCTATCTCTTTGAGGTTCGGCAGGGGAAGGTATGCTGCCGGATAAATAACCTCTGCGGGTGTTCCATAAAAGGGATGATGGATCCCTTCCGGATCTGTTTTGCTGTCCATGGTTATTGGCTGGTCTATCCCGTAGGCATGACCAATGGCAATCCTTTTCCTTTGTGAAAGAAGGTAATCATGATCAATCTCGGGCAAGGAATATAGATTATCTGGCAGGTATATGGAATCCGTGTAAATGTTTTCCCATCTGATAACAACACTGTCTGCCGCTATGCTTCTATCCTCAAACTGAAAATATAGCTGGTTGGAAGAGAAATCTTTATCCAGCACGAAACAAAATATTCCCGATTCATCAGTGTGGCAGTAATCAAAAACAGGTACGGAATCGGGAATGGCCATCAATAGCCTTTTGTCCGCCACAGGTTCCCCATCATCCTTCCATGCCAGTTTCCCCTTCATTAAAAGACCCTTTTTCTCGCGGGGGATTGAATGGTCGGCTTTCGCGATACCCTCTCTGCTGCCTGAATTTAACTTATCAAAGAATTCATTGATGGTATGATGATCGATCATTTCCACAGGCGGTACCCTGGCTGCTGACACCGAAAAGATGGCAGAAACGGGAACGGAATCATGGGTTACCAGGATGTCAATATCTACCATTTGCCTTGTCCCATAGTTTATCTGGTTACTCAGGATATTTGCATATGCCGTGTTATTGTGCAGCTTACCAATGCTGTCCTGCAGATCTGATAATACTTCATTCGATCTTTCAGGGCAGGGTCTGTCACCAGGCGTCTCAAAACGGTTAAACACCATGAATTGTTTCCTGTAAAAGCCGGATGCACCAAAATTTCTCATCCAGCCTGTATAGGCAGTAAGGATATAAACGCCAGACCCGAGCGTGTCGGAAATGAAAATATCCCCGTGGGCCTGTCCCATATCCAGTTTCAGTATTTGTTGAGCAACTTTCTTTTTTTCTGAATTATACAATGCCAGGTAAAGTACTTTACTGTCTGAAAAATATTTTTGGCTGCCTTCATCCATTACATATGCCTTGTACCAGAGACGGTCGCCTGTTACATAGAGGTAACGGTCAAGATGCAAATAGACCTTCTCGCGGGGGAGGGGCGATGGGGATCTCAGCTGAAAGCTGCACAATAAGATCAGTAAGGCAGTGATCCCTGTTGCCCGCATCCACTTGTCCCGGATATATTTAATATATATATTGTTCATCCTATATTGATTCTGTCCCATGATAAATCCTAGTGTTCCGGCCAGATCCAGATGGGCGGCAGAATGGAATCATGCCGGATGTCAAGTGTATCCGGATCAATATCCAGTTTTCTCGAATAAATGGTATTATCTGATCTCAGGTATGCATAATAGGCATAGTTTGATACTGACGAGGCTGAAAAATACCCCAGCACAAGCCTGGACGGATCCGATATGCAATCCATGTTACCGTAAATCTGGGTGGTTACAGGATCAAAGAGTCTCCCTTCTGCATAGATCTGTGCTTCAACGTTTTCCCAATATTTGAATGCAGCTTCATCAATCGATTGCAGCCAGGTAAAAATGACTACCCCGTAAGTATATCTGCCTTTAATGGTTCCGCCGGGAACCAGGTCAACCGTTGGAACCATCTGGCTCATTCCGAAAAATGTCATATGGTTGGCGGGCAGGTGCCGGGTTTCAAAGGCGGAGGGATTGATGACATTCACCACGGAACTGGTTGTGGAAATCATGGAGCTTGTGATTTTCGTCCGGTAATCATCCACTGACATCAAAGGATATGATATGTAGACCATATACTGGATAGAGGCGATCCATTCAAATTTGAGGTACAGGTTTTCAGTCTCGATGGCCGGAATATCGAAATATATGTCCATACCCGGATCATTGACCTTTATATACTCCCCGTTCAGGTTCTTGCGCAGGAATTCAATTTCATTATAACTGGCATACATGCTGTCAATACCCGGGACGGGCAGGATGGTAACAGTATCCGATCTGTACAGGTTCCCATCAGTAGTTTCCACCTGCAATACATAGCTCTTTCCGATGACTCCGGTGAAATCATCGGAGGTATAATAGATGCCAGGGGATTTTTCCTCCAGGTTTTCAACCAGGTGCTCGCTGTCAATGATCATTACTTTTGCACCCGGGACGGGCGGATAAAAGGAACGTTCACCATAGGGTACGGCCGTTGAAAGCTTGATCGAATCGGGACCGGGAGTATCAGTAATGGTTCCCTCTATGACCAGCACATCGGTCTGAACATCAATGTCAGGAGAATAGTACTCCTGGCATCCGGCACAAAGGCAAAGGATGACCACCGGCAGGATCAATGTTATCGAAATCGAAGGATGATGCATCAAAAATTAAAATTAAATGTGAGGGTTGGAATGGGCCTTGCAATGATCGAGAGTTTATACAGACCAAACCTCGTAAAATCATTATCCAAGCTGGGGAGCTCTTTATTGTAAAATACGGAGAACACGTTCTTCCTGCCATAGACATTATACACTGAAAATGTCCAGCTTGTATTGAATTTTTTGTTTCTCTTGAGGTTGCCATCGTAAGAAACAGATACATTCAGGCGATGATATGCCGGCAGCCTGTATTTATTCCGGTCTGAATAATAGACTATTTCTGACCGTTCCAGCTGGTATTTGATCTCAGGAAAGGTGACAGGACGGCCGGTACTGTAGTTAAAATCAGCAGCCAAGCGCCAGCTGCGTGAGAGCTGAAAATTCCCGACAAGTGTTACATCATGGGGCTTGTCATAATTTGAAGGATAATGATTTCCTCCGTTAATAACTTCATCATCATTGTCGCTGTCCATGCGTATCAGTGACCTTGAAAAAGTATAGGAAGCCCAACCCGTTAATCTTCCACTGGTTTTCCTTACCAGTATTTCAAGTCCGTAGGCTTTACCGGAACCGGACATCAGGTCATTTTCCAGAAAATCATTCAGCACAATGACGGTACCATTTTTATAATCTATGACATTTTGGATTTGTTTATAATAGAGCTCACAGGACATTTCAACACGATTGCCCATAAAATTCCTGAATACCCCAAGGGCAACCTGGTCAGCCAATAGGGGCTCAATATAGGGATCGCAGGATTTCCAAAAGTCAGTGGGCGAGATAATGGCGGTGTTGGATATCATCTGCAGGTATTGTCTTGTCTTGTTATAGCTTACTTTCAGGGAGGTATTATCACCTAACCGGTACCTCAGGGAAAACCGCGGTTCCAGTCCCATATACCGCTGAATAACTTCATTTTTACCATACTGAATGCTGTCCGTAAGCGTAAAGTGAGAAAAGGGTAATCCGTCTTCATATTGATGTATGACACCGGGTCCGTAATTGAAAAAGGCGGAATATCTGAGTCCCGCAGAGAGGATTATCCTGGGACCGATCTCATACTGGTAACTTACAAATGCTGTGGATTCAAAGGATTGTTCATTCTCCAGTATCTTGGGCACGATCATGGATTCAGGATGATAAGGTCGCCTCTGTCCCGGCCTAAACTGATACTGGATCCCTTCTATGCCAAAATTAATCTTGTGCCTGTATTGCGGCGTATAGAAGAATTCAACACGGACAGAACGCTGGGATACCCCTGTGTTAAAAACAGAGGATAGATAGTCAATTGCATCATCCGTTACATCCAGGTTATAATCACTATAGGCAACCAGGAAGGAGGAGGACAGCTTTGCGTTAAAAATATGCCCATATTTCACAGATCCCAACAGATTCCCGTATTGATATACAGAGGAGGTACCGAACCTGAACCGGTCAAAGCTGTAATATGCGAAGACCGATATCCTGTCTTTCTGGGTCAGATTAAAATCCAGCTTTCCATAAAAATCGTAAAAGATGGATCTGCTGTTCCGCAGGTTGATATCCGGCAACATCTTGAGTATCCAGTCTGTATAGGAGAACCTGCCTCCTGCATTGAAAGTGCAGATATTCCTTATCATCGGTCCCTCAAATGATAACTTGCTGAACACCGGTCCAATACTTCCCTCACCATGGACCTTTTCTTTGTTCCCGTCTTTCACCTGGATATCCATTACCGAAGATATCCTTCCTCCGTAAGTGGCCGGGATACCTCCTTTATACAGCACCACATTCTCGATGGCAGAGGTATTGATCATGGACAACATTCCAAAAAGATGGGAGGTGTTGTACATGCTTGCACCATCAAGCAGGATTAAGTTCTGATCGGTTTTACCGCCCCTGACATTGAAACCTGAAGCATTCTCACCAACGGTCTGAACTCCGGGAAGCAGCGTGATGCTCTTGATCACATCCGGTTCTCCCGCAAGCGCAGGTAACTTGTTGATCTCTTTCGAATTTATTTTAAGGATGCTCATCCCGGCGGATGAGATATTTCTGTCCGGACTTTCCGCGTAAATGGTGACCTCCTCCAGGGGTATTGCCTCTTCATTCAGGTGGATATCCAATACCCCGTCCTCGATAAGATCAATCCGGACAACTTGCTCTTCGAGCCCTATGTATGAATATTTCAAGCTATGCCTGCCCACCGGAAGTTGAATTGAATAATGTCCCAGGTCATCGGTCAACGCTCCCTGGTTCAGCCCTTCAATCATCACTTCAGCACCAGGGATCGGTAAATCATCCTTGTAATTTTTGATGGTACCCGATATTTCAGCTACCTTATACCTGCCTTTATTCACCGGGTTCCCTACAGAAATTACCTGCCCGGTTGCAGATTCTATGCCGTTCAATTGTTTTCCATTGTTGATCAGCAATAGACTGTATTCCGGGACAAGGACAATATTTGACCTGTAAGACATGTAGGAAAGTCCCGAGTTCTTCAACACATCACGCAGGACATCGGGTAGCAATGTTTGTGAGTACCCTTTTTCTACCCGTATCTGATCGATCCATTCCTTCCGGTAAAAGACCTTGACCGGGTATTTATCTTCCAGTTCATTCACAAAACTTTCAAATCCACCTGAGGAAGTGTCGATGGTAATTAACAGTTTATCCAAAAGCTGGGCATATACCTGGACCTGGAACAGGATAAGTGAACCCGCGAGGATTATTTTCATCTTGTTGAGGATCATATCTACTCTATTTCCAGAAATGAATAATGGTAACCGTCAATATGCCTCCCCCAATCGGGATTATTCGGATCGCTCAGCCACCTCTGTGTCCCATCCTTGTTGATCAGCAGAAACAGATAATGATATCTTCCCGGTCCGAGATCAATCCTGCAGATCCATCTGCCATCCTCCCTGCCGAAGATCGTTTCAAATTTGCTGTAATTGTTGAAATTACCATAAACAACAATTTTCTCCACACCGGGATAATCCCCGTCCAGCACAAATTCCACATTCCCGGACAAACTTGGTTTGATGTCTGCCATATTGATCCCGGCAGCCGTGGCAAGGTCCCGGATCCTCCAGGCCATTGGATACTTGGGATGGAGCATGGCATATAAAAGGCGGGGATAATGATCCAATGCTTCCACTGCCACGGACCATTCCACGGGATATCGAGATTGTATTTCTTCTGCCATCTCAAGACAAACCGCACCATATACAGCTTTTGCCAGCAACTCCATTCCTATGGTAT
>LJUP01000085.1 GCA_001303955.1 Bacteroides sp. SM23_62
AAGGAACCATAAACCACAGAAACAAGGGCAATGGTGTAATTATCAAGCAGCCTTGTGGCCACAAAAATGGCCAGGGTAGAATTCTGCAACCCGACTTCAACGGCGATGGTAAACTGGTTTCTTTTACTAAGGCCAAACCATCGGGGAACATAAAATCCTGATATATAAGCCAGTACATTTAATGCCAGGGTGTATGGAAGGATATGCAAAAACATTGGCAGGTCGATCTCTCCATCCCCCCTTTCAAGGAAAAGTACCCCGCCAAAAACCAGGAACAACAAAATGGGCAGGATATATCGCAGGGGATTTTCAAGTTTCTTGGCAGTTTCAGTCCTGTAACGCCTGATCAGGATACCGATGGTAGCCGGCAGGACCGTCAGCATGAAGATCTGGCCAACAGAATCGTTGAATGAAAGGTGGATCCGGGCATCCTGATGCATGAAGATTTCCAGTGCCAGCATCGCGATCAGCGGGATGGTAAATACGGTGATCAATCCGTTTACAACCGTTATGGAGAGGGAGAGCGCCACATTTCCCCGGATCATAAAATTAACCAGGTTTGAGGTGGCACCGCCCGGACAGATGGAAATGAGTACCAATCCCACAGCCAGCTCTGCCTGAAGCCCTGTTATCACCGCAATGGCAAAAGCAATCACAGGCAGCAACACCAGCTGGCTGAACAATCCCACCGAAATATTCCTGGGCTGAATAAAGATATTCCTGATATCCTGTACCGAGATGGAAAGTCCGATACCCAGTGTAATAATGGCCAGGGTGACGGGGAGGAATATTTCAGTGAATATATTGGTAGTGATCATAAGGAAAGGCTTGCCAATAATCAGCTGTCAAGATAGAAATAAATACCGTGAAGAGCCAGTTCTATCTGGTTTTACTTACTGACGTATTGAAAATGGGGGATATCAGTGGCGAAGGAATTCCTGGATGGTAAACATCAGCAGCTCCGGGCTGATGGGTTTGTTCAGTACCTTGGAGATCCCGGCGGCCCTGATGGTTTCTTCCTCGTAGTTATAAGTAAAGGCGGTTTGTGCGAGGACGGGAATATGGTTCCTGACTTTTTTAATGGCCCGGGTGGCTTCCAGGCCGTTCATGACGGGCATCTGGATGTCCATCAATATGAGGTCGATCTGCTCATTTTCCAGACATTTGTCGACCGCTTCCTGGCCATCCCTTGCCCAGATCAGCTGGACCCCTGTTCTGCTGAGAATGGCTTCGATCAACATGTAATTTGCGGGTACATCTTCAGCTACCAGGATCGTTTTGTCAGACCAGTCTTGCATGCCGTTCTGCAGGGAATGCATATCTTTAGACTACTTTTAATTTAAATTCATCCTGGTCAACGGAAACCTCGGGAGGAGCTTCGCCAAACATCTGTATATGTTCCTCGGTCATTTCTGCAAGCCTGCTGGCAAATTTCCAGGCTGAATCACGGCAGCTTGTTAACTCCTTAAGGACTTGTTCCAATTGGGTGATAAGGTCCTGGTAATCTTTGATGTACCCGGAATACCTGAGCAATTCACCGGGATTGAAAATCCCTTCGAGCATGTCTGAATGCTGCCTGGACCTTAAGGCGACATTCCGGATATAATCCCTGCTCTTAAGTTCATGATCACCATCCGATGCGGTGGATTCCGATGCATCAATCACCGGAACCACCGAACGGATGCTTTTCAGCAAATTCAGTATGAGCTTCTTGGTGGCTGCATCAAGGTGCAGATCACCATAATATGGAATTGCCTTTTCCATATTTTCTTTAACCCTTTGTTCCTTGCCGTATCTCCTATTTGATGATTGGGCCATTCGGGTCTTCTACACCGTCGTCTCCACCGCGGATTTTGTTCATATCCTCATCGGTGAGCTTGTCTTCCAGTAATGCTGACCAGTTTATTAATTCCTTTCTCATAGTAATAAGTATTAAGTTTAACTCCTACTCTATTGAAGCTTTTCGGATGCCGCTTATGTAAGGTTATCTAATGATTAATCTGAAAATCTCAAAAAGGTAGCCGGTGTTTTTCGTTTTTTTTTGTAATTTTTTCGCCCGCGGTGTATAAGATATTGAAAAACAGCGGACTGGGAAAGAAAAAAAGCTTCATTAAAGGGATTTATTGATGGCCAGCCAGTTACACAGGCCTTTTGCCAGGTCGTATTTGTTTGATAATTTTGAATCAACTAACAAATGTATGGGTTTGAGCATCCGGAAAATCATTATTATACCGGCTGTGTACCTTTGTATCAGTCCCCTGGCAGCCTTGGAAATCCCCGACCTGAACAGGGCCGAAAAATTCCTTGAAAGGGGCCGGATACTCTATGAGAAGGCTGACTACGATAGCCTGCCTTATTATTACCTGACGGCCAAAGCCTTGTTTCAACAAAACAACAGGCCTGTACAAGCTGCAGAATGTTTTCTTGGAATGTCTGATTATTTCAGGATATCAAACCGGTTGAAAAGATCGGAAGAGATGCTGGACTCAGCAGACACATACATCAGGGAACATATCGGGCTACATTCAGAAAGCTGGGCAGATGCCCTCTGCTCAAGGGCAAAATTATGGACAGTCACATCCCGGTATGACCAGGCAATAGTATTGCTTGACGCAAGCCTCGCACTTCTGGATGAGCTGGATGCTGCACCTGAAAAAATAGCCCATACCGAACACATACTGGGTGCATCCTATTTCAGCATGGGTGATCTGCAACAGGCCCGGGAATATTATATGGAAGCCTATAACACCTATCGGCAAATCTCTGAAGGACCATCTGCTGAATTAGGCTGGTTGTTATATAACATAGGTTTGCTGCACAGCCAGCTAGGAAATCACCGGGAATGGAAAGAATATATTTTAAAAAGCATTGACAATAATATTGCATTATTTGGTCCGGATCATCCCGATCTGGCAGGATCCTACAGCAGTTTATCAGGATACTTTATTGAAAATGGAGTGTCAGATTCAGCCCTCTATTACCTGGAAAAATGTGAGGAGATTGAAAGAAACGCCTTTGGGGAGGACCATGGAGGCCTTGTCAGATTATATATCCAGCGAGCCAGGATTTTCAGGCTCGAAGGTAATTATGACAGGGCGCTGGATTATTACCAGCAGGCCCTTGGGATTTTGCAGAAAAATGAAGAAACAAAAGGATACCAGGGACGAATCCTGTATCTGAATATGGGAAGTTTGTATAAATCATTGGGGGAATATAAATCAGCTGAGAGGATACTGCTTCATTTGCTGGATGTTGAAGGGATGGTACACCCGACAAACATGGCCACGTATTACTATTACCTGGCGGATATCAAGAGATTGACCGGGAACTATGGCCAGTCAGCTGATTATTTCATGAAAGTATTTAAAATCAATGATCAGTATCTTTCCCCGGATTATTACAGAAGAATTGATGACTTCCTTGGATATGGAATCCTGCTGGATTCAATAAAGAAATATGATCAGGCTGATCATTATTATGCAGAGGCAGTCAGGATTGCTCAAAGCAATTTTGGCATGCACCATATAAGTGTGGCAATGGCGCTTAAAAGCACCGGGGACCACTTTTACCTCACCGGTGAACTTGATAAGGCAATGGCCTGTTATCAGCAATCTATTTTTTCCATGGATCCGGATTATGACGTGGACAGATTTGCCTACAATCCACCACCCGAGCATATCAACGATAACCTGTTTTATATCAGTCTGCTGAGAAGAAAGGCGTCGGTGTTGAAGGACCTGGCCGGGACAGCCCGGGATATTGAAGACAAGAAACAGAAAATGAGCGCTGTGTTTTCCTCCTATCAAAACTCCATCAGCATCATTGACCTGCTGAGAAATAGCTATCTGAGTGACAGGAGTAAAATGTTTCTTTCTGAAAATGAGCGGGAAACCTATGAGGATTGCGTGGAGTCTGCCTATCAGTGCTATGAGCTTACTTCAGATCCGGAATATCTGAACCAGGCTTTCATGGTCGCGGAGAAGGGGAAATATGCCACCCTGCTGTCCGTGATACAAAGGGAAGAAACCATTGCACTGTCAGGCATTCCCGATTCAATTGTACAGGTTGATGCCAGTCTTCGGAAGGAGCTGTCAGTTCATCAGGCACTGCTGCTGGAAAGCCAGGGAGATAGCCTGTACGATACCCTGGCCATTCAGCGTCACCAGGCCCGGATCTTCCAGGTCAGGGCCCTGATCGAAAACCTGAACAAGCGATTGGAGCGTGAATACCCGGGTTATTATAACCTGCTGTATAACCAGCAGGCAATTGATCCGTTTACCCTAAGGAAGAAACTAAGGCCCAATGAGAGGGTACTTGAATATTTTCTGACCCGGAATCATCTGTACCTCTTTGATGTGACAAAACAAAGATTGTCATGCCAGCGGATAGAAATTGACGAGGATTTCAACGAGGAACTGGCCACCGTTGAAAACTACCTTTCCAGGAATTTCCTGCTTGACACCATCGAGACGAGTCATGAAAAGTTCCTTGAAACTGCCCACAGCCTGCATGAAAGGCTGATCCCTCCTTCACCAGGTCATTCCAGGCTGATCATTATACCCGAAGGACAATTGTCATATTTCCCCTTCGATATCCTCGTATCAGAGCCCGTGCAGGATTTTTCCGGACTATTCAATCAGGTACCCTTCCTGATCAAAGATCATTCAATCCGATATGGATATTCAGCCACGCTGATGGAAAGACTTGAAAGAGGTGACAGGATCAGGCTGGACAAATTAATAGCATTTGCACCGGGTTATGGGACAACGTCGGACATGGTGGCATCTGCAGAAGCGTTCCGGGAAATTGACATTGACAGGACCAGCCTCAGGTATCTCCCGGGCAGTATCAATGAGGTTGTGGAGATAGGCAAAATGTCCGGGGGAAGGGCTTTTACAGGCAGTATGGCAAGTGAGGAGCTTTTCAAGAAACTGGCCGGGGAAAGTCATATAATCCACCTTGCAACACATGCATTTCTGGATGATGATGACCCGCTGAAATCAAAACTTGTTTTTTCTGAAGGAACGATTGAGGAAGATGGTTTCCTGAATGTATACGAAATATATAACATGGATCTGATTGCCAGGATGGTTGTTCTGAGCGCCTGTAATACCGGCACGGGATTATTAAAAAGCGGAGAGGGAATCATGAGTCTGGCCAGGGCCTTTATTTATGCCGGTGTACCCAACATTGTCATGACATTATGGACGGTAAGTGACAGGCAAAGCTATAAACTGATGCTCGGTTTTTACAGGCAATTGATCGCTGGAAGATCCACAGAGAAGGCATTGAGAAGGGCAAAGCTGGAATTTCTCGAACAGGCGGATCCGGATTATCAGCATCCACAATACTGGGCCGGCTATATCTTTGTCGGAAATCCTGACAGCATACTGCAGATAAGGTACAGATCCTTGATTTACAGCCTGCTGGTCATGATTATTCTGTTTCCGGGAATCATCCTTTTGCGCAGAAAGATCGGACGAAGAAAAGTTTAGATGCTTCTCAACAGCATCCTGGCCTGCTTTTTGAAATGACCGTCAGTCTTAACGATATCCTTGAAAACACTGCGCGCGGTTCTTGCATCTTCCAACCCGAGGTAACTCAAACCAGCATACCACATTGCCTTATGTTTCCTGACAGGATCGGTCATCAGATGATCGAATAATTCGATGGCAGCCTGGAAATCTCCCAGTTCCATGGCTGTAATCCCTTTGTATAGGAAATAATAATTATTATGGACGGATGCTTCGGGGATATCGTCAAACAGCTGGTATGCAATTTCGTAACTGGCCTGATTGTACTCCCTGAGGGCCATTGCGTATGTGGAATTCGGCCCGAGGGTAGATGAACGTTCCGAAATATCTGCAAGGGGAGCAGAGTAGTACTGCTTATATACGGCCATGTAATCCACCGGACCTTTCTTGCCGATCAGCAGGAGGGATGCTGTGGCCAGCAATATGGCCACGGAGGCTGCTGCCAGCCAGACAGAAACCTTCCTGACAAGGACCTTGTTGCTCTGCTGGTTTGTAAGGGCATGGCTGATCCTGGATTCTGTCAGCTTGGCCCTGATATCGATGACATCTTTCTGTTTGGCGCTGATCTTTCTGACCTTTAAACTTTCAAGATCCTGCCTGATGACTTCTTCATCGATCACATTTTCACTATCTTCATAATCTTCGATTAAACCTATCGAATCCTTGAGTTTTTGATGCTGTTCCTGCATGAAATGATTCATGGAACGTACCCTTTCCACCTCTTCAGCCACCTCAGGCGTCCGGAGGATCTCCAGTTCGAACTTATGCAATGCTTCACCGCTCAGTTCGCCTTCCAGGTATTTTTCAACCAGCCAGGTGTATTTCATTTTGCAATTGTTTAAATTCCGGATTATTATGAATCCTGGTCATAAGGGTTTTTTTGCAGCGGTATTTCTTATCTTTTGCAATCTGTACATTTTTGTAGCCCATTACCACACAGATCTCCTCCATGGAAGCCTTCTGGAAATACATATTCAGTACCTTCTGACATTCCTTGCTAAGTTCCCGGAAATGTGTTTCATAGATCCTGAGTTTTTCGTCTTCCCTGGCATTCCTCCTGTCGTTTTCGTCTATAACCTGTTCTACGTGATCACGCCTCTTTTTGTTCGATTTTCTCTTTTCCAGCTCCTGGAGCCATAAAAATCTGCAAACAGAATAAAGATAGGTCTTGAATTTACAGGTCAGCTCTAATCCGTGTTCGGTAATTTTCTGGTATATGATGAGCATGGCTTCCTGGAACATATCCTCAGCGTCGTGCTGGTTGCCTCCATTGGTGAGGACCAGTTTCCTGATATCGGGATAACAGGTCTGGTAGACGTGATTAATGATCCTTTCCTTCCTTTTGGCAATGCCCCTGATGATCTCTATAGCGGGATATTCTCTCATTTATATAGTAAATATAGGGCTATTTCTAAAAATACTTACATAAATGTGATGATTTAGATCACCTAATTATATGAATAACAGACCTTAGCTATTTTAAGGTAATGTACGTGCCATGGGATTTCCGGGTTTCAGGTCTGTGATAAATACACCCCTGAGATGGATGAACGGCTGCGTTTTATTGATTAAGGTGTTTCAGGTATTCAATGATCAGGCGGATTTCCTCCTCGGTGACAAGTCCTTCATAGGAGAGCATCAATCCCCTGTTATACCCTTGCACGATATCTGCCTCAGGATCATATATGGCGGTCCGGATATAGGCCGAATCAGCGACCACTTCCCTGGCCGTTCCGCCGGTTTCCACTTCCCGGGTACTGCCGAAGACACCCAGGTAGGAAGGACCGACCAGTTTAGATCCGTCTGATGAATGGCAAACATTACATCCGTTCTTCCTCAGTACATCCAGTCCCGCTTCCCAATCCGGAACCCCCGCAGCAGGAAGTGCTGCCGTGGTATCTGTGTACCATCGGTCAAAATCCTCCTGTGACAGCACATTCACGCCGGTATACATATATGAGTGCTGAAGTCCGCAGTACTCTGCACAGAAAAGATCAAATTCGCCTACCCGCTGGGCCCGGAACCACATATCCTTTTTCAGTCCGGGTACCATATCCTCCTTGACCCGAAAAGCAGGTATATACAGGCTGTGGATCACATCCAGGGCCACCAGGTCAAGCACTACCGACTCATTAACGGGTACGTACAGGGTATCGGTAACCCTGCCATTGTCATAGACAAACTGGAATTTCCACATTCTGGCAATGGCTTTGATCTGCATCGCATCATCCGGCGGGGTCGTCATGGGTTTCCATCCGGCCCAGCCGAAATAGAACAGAACCAGTACGAGTAAGAGTGCTCCACCTGTCCATGCAATTTCCAGCTTTGTGCTGCCTTTCATTTGTGCCGCCTTTGGATGCTTGCTCCTCCGGTATTTAACGATGAAAAGGATCATCAGGAAGGTCAGTACGACCAGGAATAGGAATGAGAAGCCCAGGATCACCATGAACGCCCTGTCCACACCCTCGACAAAACTGGAAGCATCTATTTGGGTACCTGAGTACATATTTATCTGAATAAATAATCTAGGAATGTGATAAAAATAACAACGGCTATCAGTGCCAGCACTGCCGCTACCAGGATACCGAACATCTTGACGTCGAATTTCAGGTGCATGAAATAGGTCAGTATCAGTATGGTCTTGAGTGTTGCCAGCAACAATGCTGTTAACACGGTGAATGGCCCCAGGTTATAACTGGTCACGCCGATGGAAATAAATGTAAAAGTCAGCAGCACCAACAAGACCAGCAGAAATGTCCTGTATGGTATGATATGGGTTTTTTCTTCGTTTTTGCTCATGAGGGTTTATTAAGTTATCAGATAAAACAGGGGGAAAAGGAATACCCAGATAATATCAACCAGGTGCCAGTAAAGTCCGGCATTTTCAAGCAGTACAAAATTATCATGGGTTACCTTATTCTTGATTACATAATAGAACACGAAGCTGATAAATCCAAGTCCGGCTATAATATGGAGGGCATGGAGCCCGGTCATAAAAAAGTACAATCCAAAGAACAACACTTCACCTTTTCCGAATTCCACCAGGGTTTCTGATCCTGGATACAATCCATGTTCGAATTTCAGGCTCCATTCAAAATACTTGTTCACCAGGAATACCAGTCCAACCAGCATGGTAGTACCCATCAGGGTGAGGGTCAGTTTTTTCCTTTTTTGCTGCAGGGCCGTGATCGACATGGCAATGGTGGCACTGCTTGCCAGCAGGATCACGGTATTCAGTGCCCCGATGAATACATCCAGTTCTTCAGCGGCCAGATGGAAAGCCTGCCAGTTCTTGTACCGGAATACAGAGTAAGTGATGAAGAGTCCCGCGAAAAGCAATAATTCTGTAAAAATGAACAGCCACATCCCGAAGCGGGAGCCTATATCATCCCTGTGTTCATCCGTATGTACTTGTTGTGACATATGATCAGGTTTTATTGGTATTCATACGGACCTTTGGTGATCTCCGGTTCCTCCTTAAAATTTTCCAGAGATGGGGGGGAATCAACCGTCCATTCCAGGGTTCTGCCCTTCCAGGGATCTTTTTCTGCCGGTGGACCAATCCTTGCCGATCGGAAGAGGTTAAAAAGAATGATGACCAGTCCGCTGATCATGACGATGGCTCCAAGGGAGGAGATGATATTCCCGCCATGGAACTCGGGCAGGTAATCAAAATACCTTCTTGGCATGCCGGCAATCCCAAGGTAGAACATGGGCAGGTAAAGGGTCAGGAAACCGATGAAAAAGATAAGCCAGCCCATGTTTGCCCAGGTCTCATCATACATCCGGCCATATATCTTGGGAAACCAGTAATGTATGGCGGCAAAGAATGCAAATCCCACGCCACCGAAGACGATGAAATGAAAATGGGCCACTACAAAATGGGTATCGTGCACATGCACATTGGTGGCCAATGATCCAAGGACCAGTCCGGTCAGTCCACCGATCATAAAAACGAAGATAAACGATACGGCCCAGTAGAAGGGTGTCCTCAAATCAATGGATCCCTTATAAATGGTAGATATCCAGTTAAATACCTTCACCCCGCTGGGGATGGCCACCAGAAAGGTAAGGATGGAGAATACATACAGTGCGGTACCGCTCATACCGGAGGTAAACATATGGTGCCCCCATACGAAATAACCCACAAAGGCGATGGCAATGGTGGAGATCACAATGGCCTTGTAACCATATATGGTCTTCTGGGCAAAGGTGGGAAGGATCTCGGAAATCACCCCCATGGCGGGCAGGATCATGATGTATACGGCTGGATGGGAATAAATCCAGAACAAATGCTGGTAGAGGATGGGATCCCCGCCGAGGGCCGGATCAAAGAAACCGATGTGGAACAGGCGTTCTCCAACTGTCATCAGGAGGGTGATACCGACGACCGGTGTTGCCAGTAGCTGGATCCAAGCGGTTCCATATAGCGCCCAGGGGAACAGTGGCATTTTCATCCAGGTCATACCGGGGGACCTCATCCTGTGGATGGTGACGATGAAATTGAGTCCCGTTAAAATGGATGAAAACCCGAGGGTGAAGGCCCCGAGAACCGCAGGCAGCATGTTGGTGGAGGTCTTGAAACTGTAAGGTGCGTAAAATGTCCAGCCCGTATCTGGAGGTCCCCCGCCTGAGAACTGGGAGGTGATAGCAATAATGGCCCCCAGGAGATAAATGTACCAGGACAGCAGGTTAAGCCGTGGAAAGGCCACATCTTTTGCTCCGATCATGATGGGCAGGAAGAAGTTCCCGAAAACAGCGGGAAGTCCGGGGATCACGATCAGGAAGATCATGATGATGCCGTGGAGGGTGAAAAAGCCATTGTATGTCTGGGCTTCCATGATCGTCTTACCGGGCGCGATCAGTTCAAGTTTCATGAGCAGTCCGAGTACAGCCCCGATCAGGAAAAATGTCATGATGAGGTAAAGGTACATCAGGCCGATCCTTTTGTGGTCGGTCGACAGGATCCACGCGAAGATGCCCTTGTGTTTTTTCACCTCGTAAAAACTCGGTTCTTTTCTGGTATGCTCTTGTGATGACATAATCTATGGCTGAATTTTCTTTTTCCTGGAAGTTCTCAGAACCAGTATCAATACGATGATGACGGCCGTCAGGGTGATGATCGGCAATGCCACGCGGGTCATCGAGAGTACATATCTCTGTCCCACAGGGTCATAGGCAAAACAGAATTGCAGGATACGGTTCACCGTGGGTGCAGAGATTCCCTGAGAGGCTTCCGTAAGGGCCATGGTTACCTCAAAAGGCAGGAAATAAGTGCCGTTCAGGTACCTTGTGATCTTGCCGTCGGGACTGACGATCACGATGGTCGCAGCATGCAGGTAGTCATTCCCGGTCCTTTTGTATTTGAATCCTACCGCATTGGTCAGCCTGGCTATATTGGAACTGTCAGAGACAAAGAACTTCCAGTGCTCCCTGGCAGGTTCCGGATCAGGCATGAGATTCAGGTAGTTGTTTTTCTTCCGGTGGGCCAGGTCGATGGATTCACGCGGATCAAAACTGATGGTCAACACCTGGTAATCCTGTCCCAGTTCAAGGTCCAGCTTACCCATTACATCTGCCAGGCCTTCCATCAGGGGACTGCAAATACCGGGACACCGGTAATAGACCAGGTTGATAATGGTGGGTTTGTTGATCAGGGCGCCCAGGTTTGTAGTCTGGTTTTTTTCATCAATAACGATAATGTCAAGAGGAACATATTCATCGAGATGTTCTTCAATACCTACCTCGGTTTCCTGGGGGGTGATGGCCGTTTGTCCAATGAGTTGAAAGGGAATAAGAACAAGAAATGAAAGGATCAGAATGGCAATGGTAAATCTCATGCAGTTAACATATTTTACAGCTTATAAAGATATATTTTTTTTACTTTCCAGAGGGTTCAATATATGAGCGTGCCTAACTCACTGATTTACTTTAAAATCATTATAAATAAGGAATTTTATTGCAGATTTACAGATGGTTAGAGAAGGCATTTTTTTTTGGTCCGGGCCGCGATCACGATAATCTGTAAAGGCGGGAGATATCCTGATTGTGTTATTTTTTTAAATTTACGAACGCTTCTAAAATCCACTGCCGGGTGTCTGACAATATTTTCATAAGGATCTTCCGCTTTTATTATGATGGTTTCAGGGGGATGACAGTTGGTAAAAAGCTGTGGGTGATCATCCTGATCAAATTATTTGTGTTTTTCGTGATCATGAAATGGTTCTTCTTCCCGGACTTCCTCCAGACCCGTTTCGATAAGGATGAGGAACGCAGTGAATATGTACTTGAACAACTAACCCAATAATACCCATTATGATTGACAGCATTGACCTTTCACTGGTAAACTGGTCACGAGGGCAATTTGCCCTGACGGCCTATTACCATTGGCTCTTTGTTCCGCTTACCCTGGGACTCTCATTTATTCTGGTATTTATGGAAACACTGTATGTCAGGACCGGGGATGAAATGTGGAAAAGGATCACGAAATTCTGGATGACCCTTTTCGGGATCAACTTTGCCATCGGTGTGGCCACTGGTATTATCATGGAATTTGAGTTTGGCACCAACTGGTCGAGCTATTCCTGGTTTGTCGGGGACATATTCGGTGCTCCACTCGCCATCGAAGGGATCATGGCCTTTTTTATGGAAACCACTTTCCTGGCGGTCATGTTCTTCGGCTGGAACAAGATCAGCAAGAAATGGCACCTGGCCTCCACCTGGCTGGTCGCCATCGGTGCCAATCTTTCGGCGCTATGGATCCTGGTTGCCAATGCCTGGATGCAGCATCCCATAGGCATGCAGTTCAATCCGGATACAGCCCGCAATGAAATGCAGAATTTCTGGGATGTACTATTTTCCCCCGTGGCCGTTAACAAATGGCTGCATACCACTACCAGCGGTTTTGTGCTGGCTTCGGTCTTTGTGGTCGGCGTAAGTTCCTGGTTCCTGGTGAAGAAACGGGAAATTCTGCTGGCCAAACGAAGTATCCTGGTGGCAGCTACCTTCGGGATCCTTTCCAGCATTTTCGTGATCTGGTCGGGCGATGGTTCCACCCGACAGATCGTTCATGTCCAGCCGATGAAATTTGCGGCCATTGAGGGACTCTACCACGGGCAGGAAGGCGCGGGACTGGTGGCCATTGGTGTCATGTCACAATCCGAAGAGGATCCTGAAAACGAGAATATCAAGGACTTTGCCTTCCGGATCGAGATCCCCAATTTCCTTTCCTATATGGCCTACGGGCACTTTGAGGCTTTTGTGCCGGGCGTGATAGACCTCATTGAGGGGAATGAGGAACAGGGCATATTATCTTCGGCTGAGAAAATGGAACGGGGGAAATATGCCAGGGAAGTGTTGAGGGACCTGAAGGAGGCAAAGGCGGCCAACGATGTTGTGGTTTATGAGGCGCAGAAAGCCAAATTCATGGATCCCGGTTTCCAGGACAATTATTTTAAATATTTCGGTTACGGGTTCATCAATGATCCGCAACAGCTGATACCAAACGTCCCGCTTTCATTTTACAGTTTCCATCTTATGGTGGGACTGGGATTCTTTTTTCTCTTCCTGTTTATACTGATGCTCATTTTTGTGATGCGGGATACCATTGAGCGGAGACGCGGATGGCTCCGCCTGGCGATCTGGAGCATTGCCCTGGCCTACCTGGCTTCCATGTCCGGGTGGACCGTGGCAGAAATGGGCCGTCAACCCTGGGTGGTCCAGGATCTGATGCCCACCTTTGCGGCTGTTTCTCAGATCGATGCCGGTATGGTGCAGGTCACCTTCTGGTTGTTTGCAGCCATTTTCACCACACTGGCCATCGCCGAGGTGAGGATCATGACCAGACAAATTAAATTAGGACCAAAAGATGGGAGGAAATAACATGTTTGGAAATCTTTCGCATTTGGCATTACAGCAATACTGGTGGGTCATTATCTCACTGCTTGCCAGCTTCCTGGTATTCCTGATGTTTGTCCAGGGTGGACAGACCCTGCTCTTTACCCTGGGGAGAAAACCCATGCAAAAAACCATGCTGGTCAATGCCCTTGGCAGGAAATGGGAATTTACATTCACCACATTGGTCACCTTTGGCGGGGCCTTTTTTGCATCATTCCCCTTGTTCTATGCCACCAGTTTCGGAGGTGCCTACTGGGTCTGGATGGCCATTCTGTTCTGTTTTATAGTCCAGGCCATCGCCTATGAATTCCGGTCAAAACCGGATAATTTCCTGGGACAGAAAACCTATGACATATTCCTGTTCGTCAACGGGACGCTGGGGACCATACTGATCGGGACCGCTGTCGGCACCTTTTTCAACGGGGCCAATTTCTCGGTCAATGAAATGAACCTCTCACGCTGGGAAACGGCAGCCCATGGACTCGAGGCAGTCCTGAACTGGCACAATGTGGCGCTGGGCTTAACGGTATTCTTCCTGGCCAGGCTGCTGGGGATCATGTATTTTATCAGGAACATAGAGGATGAAGAATTGGTAACCAGGGCAAGGAAGCACTTGCTCTACAATGCCGTTCCCTTCCTGGTATTTTTCCTGGCTTTTGCCATCAGGCTGCTGGTAATGAAAGGCTTTGCCTATGATCATGAAACCTACACGGTCAGCATGGAACCATTCAAGTACCTGCATAACCTGCTGGCCATGCCGCTGGTACTCATACTCTTCCTGGCGGGTGTAGTACTGGTTTTGTTTGCACTCTACAAGGCGGTATTCAGCAACAGCATCAAGGGTTTTTATTTCGGGTCCGCCGGAACCATCCTTGTCGTGTTTTCATTGTTCCTCATCGCTGGACTGAATAAAACCTGTTATTATCCATCGATCTTTGACCTGCAGAGTTCCCTGCATATAGAGAACAGCTCTTCGAGCCAGTATACCCTTACCGCCATGAGCTATGTTTCATTGTTATCACCCCTTGTGATCGGCTATATATACCTGGCATGGAGTGCTATCAACCGAAAGAAGATCGATCCGGAGGAGATGGAAAACGAACCGCATGTGTATTGATCACCAAAAGAACAGATCATGTATTTATCATCCATATTACAATTCCTGAGCTGGCCGCTTTTCATCCTGATCAGTTATTATGTGATCCGGTTTGTGGTTAAGCGCGCCGAGCAGAAGCATCCGCCGGTGGAGGATTGAAACGGGGGCCTTACGGGGTTTTCCGGTGATTTATTCTGTATGAAGGGTAAAATCAAAGCCCTCTATGATGGGGTTGATAAGGATCTTATGGCAGGCTTCTTCTACTCTTTTGCCGGCTTCAGCTTCTGATCCTGCTTCGATCTCGAGGGTAATATGTTTCCCGATCCTGACATTGGAGACCTCTTTAAAACCGAGGTTTTTCATACTGCTGGTAACAGCTTTACCCTGCGGGTCCAACAATGCCTTCAGGGGCATGATATTGATTTCTGCGATATACTTCATTGGTTGTTCATTTTGCTAAGCCATGATATAATTGACAGCAGCAGGTAGACCAGGATGATTACCGGCAATGCAATTTCCTGCAATATTATCAATAAAATAAGAGAAACAGCAATAAAAAAGTATCGAATCTCATTTCCTTTCCATCTGAATCCTGAAAACTTCAGGGAGAACATCGGGATACTCAGAATCATCAGTATACTGATGACCAGGATGATCACCAGAAGGGAAAGCGGCCGGAGCAGGAACGCAGCAAAAGCCGAATCAGGATGGATCAACACAACCATGGCCAGTCCCGCAATGAAGATTGCCACCGCCGGGGTGGCCAATCCCTGAAATCCGGATGTGCCATCCCGGATGTTAAAAGCTGCCAGTCGAAGTGCTGCGAAAAGCACAATGAGCATGGGTGAAAAAAGGTATATGCGTGCTGCCAGGCCGGCACCTGACAATCCCGTAAACGGCAGTTCATTTTTCAGGGCATATTCCATGAGCTTATAAGCAATGGCGGCAGGTGCCATTCCGAAGCTGATGATATCAGCCAGGGAATCAAGTTGTTTTCCGAATTCAGATATGGCTTCCAGTAATTTTGCAGCGAAGCCATCCAGGAAATCCAGCAGGGCCGCAAGCAGGATGAGCCATGAGGCAAATCGTAAATGGTTTTCTAATGCCATTATGACCGACAGGAATCCAAGGGCAAGATTGCACAGGGTAAGCAGGTTAGGAAGATGCTGCCTGAGAAGCTGTATCCGGCTCATTGTAATTAGGCTGCAAATTATTACAATAAAAGTAGGGATTTGTTAGTTAAAAAGATTAGTTTACCCGTAAAATTATCCCGTTGTAATTACATGACCCGCCAGCTATTTATATCCATGACCGGACTTTTCATGGTATCCGGATTACTGGCCGAGGTACCCAAATACAGCAATGAATTCCTTTCCATTGGTGTGGGTGCCCGTGCTTTCGGGATGTCTCATTCTGTAGTGGCCAGTACAGGGGATGTCACGGCCGGTTACTGGAATCCGGCTGGATTGATAGGTATACAGAGGAATATGGATATTGGCCTGATGCATGCTGAATATTTTGCAGGCATTGCCAAGTACGATTATGCCGGGTTTGCCATACGGATTGATAACAGATCTGTAGGTGCACTGAGCATTATTCGCTTCGGCGTGGATGATATCCCCAATACCCTGGAACTCATCGATAATAACGGGAATATCAGGTATGACAGGATCACTACTTTTTCTGCTGCCGATTATGGATTTTTGTTTTCATATGCAAGATCTTCAAAGGTTGAGGGATTGTCTTACGGGGGCAATGCAAAACTGATATACCGGAGAACAGGTGATTTTGCCAGTGCCTGGGGATTCGGATTTGACCTGGGGTTTCAATACAGGCTTCGCCAATGGCATTTCGGGGCGAATGCAAGGGATGTAACCTCGACATTCAATGCCTGGAGTTTTAACACGGAAGACCTGGAAGATGTTTTCCTGGCAACCGGTAATGAAATACCATCCAATTCCCTGGAGCTTACCATGCCCAGGCTTATCCTGGGTGCGGCAAGGTCATTCAGGCTGCATGAAAAAATCAGCTTGCTGGCAGAACTGAATACAGATGTGACTTTTGACGGTAAAAGACATGTACTGGCCAGCACCCCTTTTCTGAGTATCGATCCACATCTTGGGATGGAGGTTGATTATAATAAGCTCGTTTTTCTGAGATTGGGCATCGGCAATATGCAGCTGATTCCTGATTTTGAGAACCAGAAATCCTTTGATTTTCAGCCCAGCCTGGGACTTGGGATCCACTGGCGTAATTTTACCGTAGATTATGCCCTTACCGACATCGCGGATCAATCCATCGCCCTCTACTCCAATATTTTCTCCCTGAAGTTCAATTTTAACCTGCCTTCAACCATAAAAAGCGATTGATTTACCGGTAATTAATACCAGATCGTCTTTTTTTTTTAAATTGCGACGCAAAATAAGGGGACCATGGAAGAAAACATTGATAAATTCGCTGACTACCTGCATGGCATTAACCAGCGGTGCTGCGAAGAATTGCCGGCAACCCGGGAAACCTATGCATTCATCGAGGATACGATTGATTTTCTTTTCCCTTTTCGCAACAAGGTCAGCTACACGCTGAAGGAATTTAAACTGGAGTTAAGTAAGCTGGAAATCAAACTTGAGGGACTACTTACGTCGGTGAAGCATAGACTTAAGCAGGATCCGGCTCAGATCTGCCGGGTTTTCATAGGGAAATTACCTGGAATTTACAGTAAGTTAATGCTTGATGCAGAAGCCTTTATGAAATTTGATCCGGCGGCTGAATCGATTGAAGAAATCATACTCAGTTACCCGGGCTTTTTCAGCATCGCGGTATACCGCCTCTCACATGAATTATTGAACTTAAAAGTGCCGATCCTGCCAAGGATCATGTCTGAATATGCCCATGGTAAAACAGGTGTGGATATTCATCCGGGGGCCAACATAGGGGAATCGTTTTTTATTGACCATGGTACCGGAACCGTTATCGGTGAAACT
>LJUP01000005.1 GCA_001303955.1 Bacteroides sp. SM23_62
ATTGGTGGCACCTGCATTACCGCTACCATACTCCCTTACATCCGTTCGGAAAAAAACCTTCCCTATCCAGACAGAAAAAGGCAGTGAACCTAACCCGTAGGCTACTGCCATCAATATTGCTCCCGGGAATATTACCTCTTTGGCAGGTAACATGGGATATTATAGTTGCGGTCCGGCCGCAATCAGTTTCCTGGTATCTTCCGTATCGGCAAAATGCTCAAAGTTGGCGATAAACTTCTTGGCCAACTCGGCAGCCGCGGCATCCCATTCTTCCGGGCTCGGCCAGTTATTCCTGGGGTTCAGCAGGCTGGAATCGGTACATGGCACGGTTTTGGGTATCTGCAGGTTGAAAATGGGGAGTTTTTCGTATTCCACATCGTCCAGGCTGCCATCCAGGATACAGTCAATAATACCCCGGGTCGCAGGCAGGTCGATGCGGTGCCCGCCCTTGTTATAACCTCCGCCTACCCATCCGGTATTGACCAGCCAGGCTGTCGCCCCGTGTTCCTTGATCTTGAGGGTAAGTTCATTGGCATAAATGATGGGGTCAAGCAGCAGGAAGGCAGCCCCAAAACAGGCTGAGAATGAGGGAACCGGTTCGGTGATCCCACGCTCCGTGCCGGCTACCTTCGCCGTGTACCCGCTGATGAAATGGTATTTGGTCTGGTCCTCCGTCAACCTTGAAACTGGTGGCAGGATCCCGAATGCATCTGCCGTCAGGAAAATGACATTCTTGGCATGTCCTGCCTTGGAAGGTGGTCCGACAATGTTTTTAATATGATATATGGGATAGGAAACCCTGGTGTTCGCCGTCTTTGAATCATCCTCCCAGTCCACTTCACCATTGTGCCAGTCCACCGCCACATTTTCCAGCAGGGCATCCCGCTTGATGGCATTGTATATATCCGGTTCCTTTTCCGGGTCCAGGTCTATGGTCTTGGCATAGCAGCCACCTTCAAAATTGAAAATACCGTCGTCATCCCAGCCATGTTCATCGTCCCCGATCAGATGCCGTTTCGGATCGGCAGAGAGGGTGGTTTTCCCTGTGCCTGACAGTCCGAAGAATATGGCTGATACGCCGTCATACCCTACATTTGCTGCTGCATGCATGGAGGCTATTCCCCTGAGCGGAAGATAATAATTCATCACAGAGAAGATCCCCTTCTTCATCTCACCTCCATACCAGGATCCCCCGATACATGCCCGTTTTTCCTTCAGGTTGAATACGGCATAAACCTCAGAGTTCATACCATGCTTTTCCCAGTTCGGGTTGGTCGTCTTGGAGGCATTCAGGACCACGAAATCCGGCTCAAAATATTTCAGCTCCTCTTCTGTGGGCCTGATGAACATATTCTTGACAAAATGGGCCTGCCAGGCCACTTCCATGATAAACCTCACTTTCATCCGGGTGTCCTCATTGGCACCTACAAAACCGTCCTGCACATAGAGCTTCTTCCCCGACAGCTGCCTGGTTGAATTCTCATAAAGTTCCTTCCAGATCTCCTCTGAAAGAGGTTTGTTGTCGGAAGATTTACGTTGTGCATTTTTCCACCAGATATTCTTTTCGTTCTCAGATTCCCTTATAATGTATTTGTCATGCGGTGAACGGCCGGTAAAGATCCCGGTGTCCACAGCCACGGCACCTGTACTGGTCAGATGGCCACGTTCATAGCCTTCCAGGGAAGGATCGGTTTCATGCTTGAAGAGTTCTTCATAGGAGAGGTTATGATATATCACTTTTACATCGGATATACCGTATTGGGATAGATCCAAATGGCTGGTTCCTTTTGTCATAATCAATCTTTTAAGTGGTTATGGTAAATTTTCCGCAAATATACAAAAATATGTTTTACAGCATAAGCAGAAACAAAAAAAGAAGCCCCAAAACCAGGAGCCTCTTCCGTTTTTGGTTTGGTTCTGTTATGATCAGTTCTGTTTTATGGCGGCCTGAGCGGCAGCAACCCTGGCAATGGGCACCCTGTAGGGTGAACAGCTTACGTAATTCATTCCCACACTGTGGCAGAATTCCACTGAACTGGGTTCCCCGCCATGTTCTCCGCAAATACCAACTTTCAGATCCGGTCTGGTGGCACGTCCTCTCTCGGTACCCATTCTGACCAGCTGGCCTATCCCTTCCTGGTCAAGTACCTGGAATGGATCATGCTTCAGGATCCCGGCATCTACGTATATGGGCAGAAATTTACCCGAATCATCCCTGGAATAACCGAATCCCATCTGGGTCAGGTCATTGGTCCCGAATGAGAAGAATTCCGCATATTCAGCGATCTGGTCAGCCGTCAATGCAGCACGCGGGATCTCGATCATGGTTCCGACCAGGTATTCTATCCTGTCCCCCCGTTCTTCGAAGACCTTCTCGGCTGTGGAGCGGATGATATCCTCCTGCATCCTGAATTCCTGAACGGTCCCGATCAGGGGGATCATGATCTCGGGAATGGCCCTGATGCCTCTGGCTTTCAGGTTAAGGGCAGCCTCGATGATGGCGCGTGCTTGCATTTCTGAAATTTCCGGATAGGTGTTGCCCAGGCGGCATCCCCTGTGTCCCAGCATGGGATTGAATTCATGGAGGTCTTCCACCTTGCTTTTGATCTGCTCAACCGTGATGCCCATTTCCCTGGCCATTTCCTGCTGGTTCTCGGCTTCATGGGGCACAAATTCATGGAGTGGCGGATCCAGCAGCCTTACCGTGACAGGCAGGTCATGCATGGCCTCGAATATGCCTTCGAAGTCAGCACGCTTGATCGGCAGTAACTTTTCAAGTGCCTTGCGGCGTCCCGTCTCGTCATCGGCCAGGATCATTTCCCGCATGGCGGTGATCCTGTCCCCTTCAAAGAACATATGCTCGGTGCGGCAGAGGCCTATCCCCTTGGCTCCGAAATTGCGGGCCACCTGTGAATCTTTCGGACTGTCGGCGTTGGTCCGGACACTCATTTTTGTATGCTTTTCAGCCAGGTCCATCAGTTTCCCGAAATCACCGCTCAGGTCAGGATCCATGGTGGCGATCTTTCCCTCGTATACCTCACCCGTTGTTCCGTTGAGCGAGATCCAGTCACCTTCCCTGAAAACCTGGCCATCCACGGTCATGGTCCGGCCCTTGTAATCAATCTTCAGGCTACCGGCTCCCGATACACAGCATTTCCCCATGCCGCGGGCAACCACTGCAGCGTGAGATGTCATCCCGCCGCGTGCTGTCAGGATCCCCTTGGCAACATTCATGCCACGAAGGTCTTCGGGAGAAGTTTCAACCCTTACCAGTACCACCTGTTTTCCGGCTTCGACCCATTCTTCCGCTTCGTCAGCAAAGAAAACCATTTGTCCCGATGCAGCACCCGGGGATGCGGGCAGTCCCTTGGCAAGGACCCTGGCCTTATTGATGGCATCACCATTAAATACCGGGTGCAGCAGCTCATCCAGTTTGTTCGGTTCAATCCTCAGCAGGGCCGTCTTCTCATCAATCATGCCTTCTTCCAGGAGGTCCATGGCAATCTTAACCATGGATGCACCTGTACGCTTTCCGTTCCTGGTCTGCAGCAGCCAGAGTTTACCTTCCTGTATGGTGAATTCCAGGTCCTGCATATCCTTATAATGTGCCTCGAGCTTATGCTGCGTATCAAAAAGTTCCTTGTAGATCTCCGGCATCTGTTCTTCCAGTGAAGGATAATCAGCCGCCCGGTCCGCTTCGCTCACCTGTGCCAGTTCGGCCCATCTTTTCGAGCCTTCCAGGGTGATCTGGCGGGGGGTCCTGATACCTGCGACCACATCTTCGCCTTGGGCATTGATGAGGTATTCCCCGTTGAACATGTTTTCACCGGTCCCTGCATCCCTGGTAAAGGCTACTCCGGTCCCGGAGGTATCACCCATGTTGCCAAAGACCATGGCCTGTACGTTCACGGCTGTGCCCCATTCTGCAGGAATATTGTTCAATTTCCGATAGTATTCTGCCCTTGGGTTGTTCCAGCTGTCGAAAACGGCAGCAACCGATCCCCAGAGCTGCTCCCATGCATCCGCCGGGAAATCCTGGCCGGTCTTTTCCTTGACAGCTTTCTTAAACCTTTTAACCAGATCCTTCAGGTCATCGGTGCTCAGATCCGTATCGTCCTCCACATCCTTTTCTTCTTTCACCTCATCAATGATCTCTTCAAAGGGATCATGATCCTCCTTGGATTCGGGTTTCAATCCCATCACCACATCACCGTACATCTGGATAAATCGCCGGTAGGAATCCCATGCAAACCTTGCATTGCCGGTCTTCACTGCCAGTCCTTCCACAACCTCATCATTCAGTCCCAGGTTCAGGATGGTATCCATCATCCCCGGCATGGAAGCACGGGCACCTGATCGTACAGACACCAGGCAGGGATTTTCCTTGTCACCAAATTTTGAATTCATTAATTTTTCCACGTTGGCAATCCCATCCGCTACTTCTTCCTTGATAAGTTTGATGACTTCGTCTTTGCCCAGCTGATTATATTCAGTACAGACTTCAGTGGTAATGGTAAAACCTGGAGGAACCGGAACACCGATCAGGTTCATCTCCGCCAGGTTGGCACCCTTGCCCCCCAGCAGGTTTTTCATATCGGCTTTACCTTCTGCTTCTTTGTTTCCGAATTTATAAACTCTTTTGACTCTAGACATTTTATGCATTTTTTTGAAAGTACAAATGTATTTAAAATATGCTTAAATCAAATCTAAATAATGCCAAATAAACATGAAGATTCAGGCTTTGCTCCTGGGGTGGAAGCGGATGATGGCATCCCGCAGGTATTCCCTGTCGAGATGGGTGTAGATCTCAGTGGTCAGGATGGATTCATGTCCCAGCATTTCCTGTACGGCCCGCAGGTCTGCACCCCTGTCAATCAGCTCGGTGGCAAAGGAGTGGCGGAATGTATGGGGACTGACATTTTTCTTTATGCCTGCTGCTGCGACGAGGTCTTTGATCATGGTAAAAACCATGACCCGGGACAGCCGGCGGCCCCTCCGGTTAAGAAAGAGTATATCTTCATGATCCCGCTCGATTTTGGGCAGGGAATGGCGGTCTGGCAGGTAGTTGCGGATCTCTCTCAGGGCCATTCTCCCGATAGGTACCAGCCGCTCCTTGCTGCCTTTTCCCGTGACCCTGATAAATTCCTGGTCAAAATAGACATGGGACAACCTCAGCTCAGTCAGCTCTGAAACCCTCAATCCGCATCCATAGAGTACCTCCAGCATGGCTTTATTCCTTCTGCCAGCCGGGCTCGAAAGGTCGATCTGTGACAGGATCTGTTCCACTTCTTCATGATTGAGTACCTCCGGGAGTTTCCTCCCGATCCTGGGGGTTTCCAGCAGGGTGGTCGGATCTGTTTCAATGACATCCTCCAGCAGCAGGAACCTGTAAAATGATTTGATCCCGGAAATAATCCTGGCCTGTGACCTGGCACTTAAACCCAGTTCATTCACCCAGGCAAGGAAAGCCGTCAGGTGCTGAAGTTCGACACGGGAAGGTGGCAGTGAATCATACTGTAACTCTATGAACATCACCAGTTTATCAATATCACGCGAATAGGCTTCGACGGAATTGGCCGAAAGGGATTTCTCCAGCTGCAGGAACATCCTGAAATCCTTTATGTACGTCTGCCAGCTCACAGCGTAAAAATACAAAGTATTTCAGACGATCCATACAACCTAGAAAGGCCATCTTTCAACACAAAGGATCAGGGATACCCCGATGGCAGCGCCGGAAAGAAGCAGGTTCCATTCCCTCCTCTTCATGCCGACAAGGTTCACCAGTACAAATGAAACCAGGAGCACTGCCAGCACGATCATGATCTGTCCCAGTTCCAGTCCCAGGTTAAATGAAAACAGGGGCAGCAGCAGGTCCTGTTCTGTCCCGAGCAGGCTCCTCAGATAATTGGAGAAGCCCAGTCCGTGTATCAGTCCAAAGAACAGTGCCATGGAGTATTTGAACCGGTGGGAAGCGGCATCACCCGCATCAGACCGCTGAATGATATTCCACAGTCCCGTCACAAAAATGGTGACCGGGATCAGAAATTCTATGAGACCGGTGGCGATACGGATCAGATCCAGGGTTGCCAGGGCAAGTGTCAGGGTATGCCCCAGTGTAAATGCAGTAACCAGGATCAACACTTTGGCCCATTGTTTGATGCTGTAAACTGCACACAATGCCATGAGAAAGAGGATGTGATCATACCCGGCAAAATCAGCTATATGGTCAATCCCGAGTGAAAGATACAGGCCGAATGTTGTCATGCATTTAATATTTTATAAAACAAATTTATTGTAATTTTGCTAGGAATACCTTTGAGATGCGGGATTAACGGAATTAAGAAGATGAGATGGGTGGGTTTGATAGTGTTGCTGACTGGTTCCTCCTGGCTTCATCCGGTTCATATATCAGTTACCAATTTAGACCTGGATCCTGTTAGGGGAAAGGTTGAGTTATCTGTAAAAATATTTGCAGATGACTTCCAGGACCTTATTTTGCATAAGTACGGTGTACAGTTGAATATTGTGGAGCAGGAGGAACCGGGGGAAAGGATATCGGCGGTCAATGAATACATACAGGAGGCCCTGCGGCTGGTATTCAACGGGGAAGAGGCAGCAGATCTGCAATTTGTAGAATCCAGATTGAACGAAGAGGCCATCTGGTTGTTCTACAGATATGAGTTCCCCGGCAAGATCCGGAAGGTTGATATTTTGAACCGGGTGATGCTGGAGAAATTCAGTGATCAGACCAATTTGATGATTGTGACCTATGATGACAAACAAAATGGATACCGGCTGGACAATAAAACCACTGAATTATCATTTAATATAAAGAAATAAACAGGCCTTGTTGAGAAAGATACTCTTCATATTGTTTACCGGGTTTTTCACTGTAAGCGGGATGTATGCCACACATAACAGGGCGGGTGAGATCACCCTTACCCAGCATACAAATGATCCTTTTACCTATGATATCCTGATCCAGACCTTTACTTATTCCAAGTCTGCGGCTGACCGGAATGAGCTTGAAGTACAGTGGGGGGATCAAAGTGTTTCCATAGCACCGAGGACACAGAAACTCTCCCTGCCGAACTTTTATTTCTGGAACCAGTACAAGACTTCACACACCTTCCCCGGACCGGGTACCTATACCATCGTGGTCCAGGACCCGAACAGGAATTTCGGGGTTTTGAACATCCCCAATTCCGTCAACGTGATCTTTTCTGTCAAGACGACCATCGCCATCAATACAGGGATTGGGCATAACAGTACCCCTGTGCTCCTCAACCCGCCGATAGACAGGGCAGCCATCGGCCAGGTTTTCGTCCATAACCCGGCGGCCTATGATCCGGATGGTGACAGCATATCCTATAAACTGACCGTCTGCACGGAAGAAAACGGGGAACCCATTGAGGATTATACACTTCCCCTGGCCAGCGACAGCCTGTATATCGATGAAATAACTGGGGACCTGGTCTGGAACACACCGGTTGATACAGGCATTTACAATATCGCCATCGAGATAGAAGAATGGAGATTCGGTGTTAAGATCGGGAGCATCGCCAGGGACATGCAGATCGATGTATACAACACTGATAACCGCCCCCCTGAAATCATGCCCCTGCGTGATTTCTGTGTCGAGGCAGGGAACCTGCTCGAATACGATATACTGGCCACGGATCCGGACAGTAACGGGGTCAATCAGTTTGCCACCGGTGGACCCTTCCTGTTTGAGGAAAGTCCCGCTACCTTCGACACCCTCTTTACTGGCAGGGGATTCAATGTTTCGAGGTTTTCCTGGCAAACTACCTGCACCCATGTGAGGAGCCAGCCATATAATGTGATTGTCAAGGCGGAGGATGACCACCCGATTCTCCAGCTGGTAGACATCAGCAACTTTCACGTCAAGGTGATCGGACCGGCACCCGAAAATCCGCGGACCACAGCCACGGCTAATTCCATCCTGCTCGAATGGGATGAGTCGGTTTGCCAGAACGTTACATCCTATGAGATATACCGGCGCGAAGGCCGGCTTGGATACGTACCCGACACATGTGCCAACGGGATACCTTCGGACCTGGACTATGAGCTGGTCAGTATCATTGACAGAAGGGACAGCACACGGTTCCCTGACGATAATGACGGAGAAGGACTGATCCAGGGAATCGAATACTGTTATATGGTCGTTGCCGTATTCGAAGATGGGACACCCGGATTCCCTTCAGAAGAGGTATGTGGCGTACTGACCCCGGGGAATCCTGCGGTATTACAGGCCAGTGTAACAGACCTGGATACCCAGGGAAGCATTCTGCTGTCCTGGGCCAGGCCAAGGGATCTGGATACCATCCCGGCACCCGGACCATATGAATACATCATATACCGTTCAGACCTGGATCCCATGGGAAATAACCTCCAGGAAATAGACAGGTTCACCACCACAGATCTGGATGATACCACCTTTGTTGATTCACCGGTCAACACCATTGCCTTCCCCTATTCATACAAGGTGGAACTTTATAATGATGAACCGGGGAACAGGTTCCTGATCGGACGCCAGGAAGTTGTATCGAGTACATGGCTGGAAATTGATGAAACAGACAATGCCAACATTGTCCGGGTCCGTAAAAACACTCCCTGGGTAAACTATGAATACATTATATACCGCAAGGGACCGGGTAGTCAGGACTATGATTCCATTGGCATCTCGGATGCCAGTTCCTATGTTGACGATGGACTCAAGAACGGGGTAGCGTATTGCTACCGGGTGAAAACCAATGGGTGGCGAAGCGTAAACGATATTCAATACACTTCCATCAACCTGACGCATTTTGCCTGCGGGACGCCCCTTGACACCATCCCGCCCTGTCCTCCGGACCTTACCGTGGAATCATTTTGCGACAGCTCCTACAACCAGCTTACCTGGACCAATCCCAATCACAGCTGTGCGGACGATGTTGTGAAATACTATATTTATTATACCCAGGTGATGGATGGAGAGATGGTTTTGATTGACAGTACCCTGTCCCCCGATGATACCACTTATATGCATTTTCCACCTGGATCACTGGCCGGGTGTTATGCGGTCACCGCGGTCGATTCGTTCAACAATGAAAGCAATTTCTCAGTAGTGTCCTGTGTCGACAACTGCATTGATTATATGCTGCCCAATGTATTCACACCCAACGGGGATGGCAGGAATGATATATTCAGACCCAGCAATTATGCATTCGTTGAGAAAGTGGATATGAAGATCTATAACCGGTGGGGTGTGCTTATGTACCAGACCGAGGATCCGGATATCAATTGGGATGGAAAACGCATGAACACCGACCAGATTGTGCCACCGGGAGTTTATTACTATGTTTGCGATGTTTTTGAGAACCGGTTGACCGGACTTGAGGTCCGGAGCTTGTCCGGCTTTGTATATGTTTTTACCGAACCAGATGCTGTTAATCCTGTGGAAAAATAGAAAACCTCTCCGGATGGGACCGGGCCCTATGCTGCCGGTATTATCCCTGCTCGTATGGCTGCTTCATCTGTCGGCCCTCTGCCAGGACCCATACCTCCTTGGTGTCGCCAGGCTGCAGGAGGGATCCTATGAAGCAGCAAGAAATCATTTTGAGCAGGTACTCGCCACTGACGGGGAAAACCCTGAGGGACTGCTGAAAATGGCTGAAACATATTATCAGGCAAATGACTATAGGGATGCCATCGTGTACCTGGAACGTCTTGAAAAGGCGAGGGAAGGGATGGGCTGTTACCTGCTGGCCAAAACCTACGCCCAGTTGGGGGATGCCGCAATGGCTGCACTTCTCCTCGAAAAACACCTCAGGTCGGGCTATAAACTTCCATCCGGGACCATCCTGCTGGATGAAGCTTTTGTTTCAATTGAGAACAGCCCGGAATGGAAATCTCTCTGGAGGAATGACTGGTATTCTGAAGATGAAGTTTTGTTCCAGGAGATCTCCTACCTGACCAATTCAGGGGATTACCTGGACGCCCTTGATTTGATTGACCAGGCCCTTGAAGGTGCGGCGGACCGGGCTTCTTTACTCACTGCCCGCGGAACGGTCTTTCACCACATGGGTAATTACCAGAATTCAATCCAGGCATACACAGCTGCGATAGACCTTTCCCGGATGAATCCAGAGAGTTTCTACGGAAGGGCACAATCCTTTATGGCCCTTGGTAAATTCAAGGATGCCATACCCGATCTGAAACGGACCATGCAACTGCAGCCGGAGAAACTTGAGCTCCTGAAGGAATTGGGCGAGGCCCATCGCGCTGCAGGGAATTTCGACCAGGCCGCGGAAGTAATCGAAGAGTATACTGAGTATTTCCCTGAACAGGCCGAAGCTCATTATATACATGGACAGATCCTGTTTGAATCAGGCAAGTACCTGAAAGCCCTTTCCTGTTTCAACCATTGCCTGGAACTGGAAACAAATGATCCCAGATTCTATGCGGCCCGTGGGGAAACATACCTGGCGACCAGCACTTATCGGTACGCCCTGAATGATTTCGGAATGGCACTCGACCTTGATCCCAAAAACCACGAAGTATGGTTCCAGAAAGGGATGGCGCGGTGGTATTCCAATGACAGGGAGGGATCCATAGCCGACTGGGAAAGGGCTGCCCGTTATGGATCAGAGAAGGCAGCAAAAAAGCTCGATGAGCTTGCCGTCAGGCAATAACAGAGACTTATGAACCAGGGTAACCAGCAAAAGAAACCAGATCCGCAAATCCTGAAAGATCTTTGGTCGGCCGATGATATGCTGGTCCTGAAAACCCTTCATAAACTCAGGACTGCCGGAAATCTTACCTATATGACGGATCTACTCAACCTCCTGAGCCAGACCAGGAATGAACTCATTGAAAAGGAGTTAATCAGGTTCCTTGCAGATATTAAGGAACGGGGCGTCATTCCTATTGTTGCGGCAGGATTGAAGGAACCCGGACTGAAGTCTGCCCGTGCCGGGATACTTTCAGCCATCTGGCAGAGCGGACTGGATTACAGCCAGTACATGCATCTATTTATCCAGCTCTTCCTCGAGGGAGATTACCTGGTTGCCCTTGAATCGTTTACCGTTATAGAGCAATCCATTGAACATCTGAGTGACCAGGAAATAGAGGAAGAACGTAAAAATCTCCTCAATGGCCTGGACAGTGTCAGCGAGGACAAAAAGCCACTGGCCCGCGAGCTGGTCAACCTCCTGCAGATCTGATCATCAGTGATGGCTTGAGAAGTATTTCATGAACTGGCTTCTTTCATATACCTGTGGCTCGGGTAGATTTTTATAATTCATGCGGCCGCGGAAAGCATCCAGACTGGCAAAATCCTTGTGAACCATCCAGGCATTCAGATCATCCAGCATGGCCTGGATTATCTTAGGACCATGCTTATAGATGGCCGAACATACCTGCACGGCCCGGGCCCCGGCGAGGATCTGCTTCACAAGGGCCTGTCCGTCATGTACGCCTGTTGAACCGGCAATATGGACCTCGTCCACAATGGCCGAAACAATGGCCACCCAGCGCAGGGAAAACCGCAGATCCGCAGGAGAGCTGAATACCTCGGATGAGGTCATCTTCAGGTCCCTGATGTTGATATCGGGACTGTAGAAGCGGTTGAATAACACGACACCATCCACTCCCCTGTGGTACAGTAAATCCACCAGGTTCACCAGGTGTGTAAAGTGCATGCCAAGTTTCATGACAACCGGGATATTTATCTGGCGCTTTACTTTTTCAGCGATGTCCAGGTAAAGTTTCTCATAAACCTGTGAGCTGGCATCCTTGCCTGCCGGAAGAAAATAGACATTCAGCTCCAGTGCACTGGCACCGGCCTCTTCAATTTTAGCCGCGAAATCGGTCCATTCTGTTGCAGAGACACAATTGATGCTGGCAATGACGGGAACAGATACGGCGGAACTTGCCTGCACGATCAGATCCAGGTATTTATCAACACTGTTGGAGCGTGTATAATGCTGTATATAATCATCGGCCTCCGGATAATCACTTGATTCCGCAAGGTGACCGGCCTCGAAAAGGATCTGTTCTTCGAAGAGGGATTTCAACACGACGGCTCCGGCACCGGCTTTTTCCAGTCCCTTGATTTTCTCGACGGAATCGGTCAATCCACTACTGCTGACAATCAGCGGATTACGCAGTTTTAGTCCCACAAAATCTGTACTAAGGTCTGCCATATTTACGCGTTTTAGGGAAAATTAATAAGTCCTGGCTCCGAAGATAACGGTTCCGACCCTGATCATTGTGCTGCCTTCTTCAATGGCGATCGCATAATCCCCAGACATTCCCATGGAGATCTGCCTGAAATTATCCGATCCCGCAAAATAAGCATTTTTTACCCTGGAAAAAACTTCCCTCAGGTAGCGGAACTCCGAACGAACCTTTTTCATATCCTCTGTGAAGGTAGCCATCCCCATGAGACCATCTATGCGTATGTTTTGCAGGAATGAAAGCTCCTTTGAGATAAGCAGGCTGTTCAATGCTGATTCAGAGAACCCGAACTTGCTTTCTTCCTCAGCAATATGGACCTGCAGGAGCACAGGGATGACACGGTCGTTCTTATGGGCCTCCTGATCAATGGCACGCGCCAGCTTCAGGCTGTCCACACTGTGGATCATGTCCACAAACCCGGCGATATATTTCACCTTATTGGTTTGCAGGTGTCCTATCATATGCCATTGGATATCCCCTGGAAGAAGGGGCTGTTTTTCAACCAGTTCCTGGACCCTGTTCTCCCCGAAGACCCTGTGTCCCGCCTCGTAAGCTACCATGATATCATCGACGGGTTTTCTCTTGGAGACCGCAATGATCATCACATGATCGGGTATTTCCGCTCTTAATTTCCTGATATTTTCATGAATACGCATGGATCCTGTATGTCAGTCCCCCAGTTTATGGATCACCAGTCCACTCCTCAGTTTGGGTTCAAACCAGGTAGTTTTCGGTGGCATGATATGATTGGTGTCGGCAATTTCCATCAATTGTTCCATGCTCACCGGATAGAGAGCGAAAGCCACTTTCATTTCACCCGAATCCACCCTGCGCTCCAGCTCTTTCAGTCCCCGTATACCCCCCACAAAATCAATTCTTTTGGATTTCCTGAGGTCGGTGATACCCAGCAGTGGCGTAAGTATATGCTCCGACAGCAGGGTCACATCCAGCTGGCCGATGGGATTATTGTCATCGTAGGTCCCGTCCCTGGCCGTCAGCGAATACCAGGTACCCGAAAGGTACATACCAAAATTATGCAGTGCACCCGGTTTATGTATTTCCTTTCCCCTTTTTTCGATGTCAAAGGCCTCCTGCAATTTACTGAGGAACTGCTCATCGCTCATCCCATTCAGATCCTTCACCACCCGGTTATAATCAATGATGGTTAATTGATCGGCAGGAAAATGAACGGCCAGGAAATAGTTGTATTCCTCATCACCGGTGTGTCCTGGATTGCCCTGCCGTCGCTCGATACCCACCCCGGCTGCCGCTGCGGAACGGTGATGGCCGTCAGCCACATAGGTGACAGGGATATCGGATGCAAATATTGACTCCAGCCTGGCGATCCGTTCCGGTTCACATATCACCCACAACCGGTGTCCTATCCCATCGGCTGCGACAAAATCATATTCCGGATGCTGGCCGGCAACATGGCTTACGATCTCATCAATTTCCTGGTGATCCGGATAGGCAAAAAAAACAGGTTCCGCGTGAAAACCAGAAACCCTCACATGCTGTTTCCGGTCCTCTTCCTTATCAGGCCGGGTCAGTTCATGTTTTCTGATTACATTATCCAGGTAATCCTGTACGCTGGCACAGCCTACCAGTCCATACTGTGTCTTGCCATCCATCGTCTGGGCATAAACATACAGGCAAGGGGCTTCATCCTGGAACAGGATACCCTCCGAGATCATTTTTTCGAGATTCGCCTTGCCCGTTGCATACACCATATCTGCATAAAGATCCGTTTCGGGAGGCAGGTCCACTTCCGGTTTTACCACATGCAGGAAAGAATAAGGGTTTCCTTTCACCTCTTCCCGGGCCTCTTCGGAATTCAGTACATCATAGGGACGCGAGGCGATCCTGGCGGCCAGTTCCTTCCTGGGCCTGAATCCCCTGAATGCTTTTAATACAGCCATGTTATAGGTTATTTGTTGACCTGAAAGGTCCTGTCTCCTTCTTCCAGGAATGCCACGACCTGCCTGGCAGCAGCCACACCCGCGTTGATGTTGGCCTCTGCGGTCTGGGCCCCCATTTTCTTAGGGGTAAAGAAACACCTGTCCGGGTAAGCATCCTTCAGTTTCGCGGCATTGTCCGGTGCGATATCCGAGGCATACCTGAAATCCGGGCGTTCGGCAAAAACCTTCTCAAGAGAAACCTCGTCGATCACCTCTTTCCGGGCCGTATTGATCAGTACGGCACCTTCCGGCATGACCGAGAGCAACGCATGGTTGATGGATCCGCGGGTCTCCTCATTGGCCGGGATATGCAGGGAAATATACTGGCAGGTTTCATAGAGTTGTTTTGCACTTTCCAGGCAGATAACACCATCCCTTTCGATCACCTCCCTGTCAATATACGGATCAAAGGCATAAACATCCATATCGAATCCACCGGCGATCTTTGACACCAGTTTGCCCACGTAACCATAGGCATGGATGCCCAGTGTTTTTCCCCGGAGTTCCGTCCCTGATGAACCATCAAACTGGTTCCGTGCCATGTATACCATCATGCCCAGGGCCAGTTCAGCAACTGCATTGGAATTCTGACCGGGTGTATTCATTGCAACAATCCCCTTCCCGCTGGCCGCATCAAGGTCGATATTATCATAGCCTGCCCCGGCCCTGACCACAATTTTCAGTTTACCGGCGGCCTGGATCACTTCTCTGTCCACCAGATCGCTCCTGATGATCAGGGCATCCGCATCGGCAACAGCACTGACCAGGTCATCCTGGCTGCCGTATTTTTCAAGAAGGACAAACTCATAGCCCCCGTTTTGAATGATCTCACTGATCTGTTTAACAGCCGTGGGGGCAAAGGGCTTAACCGTGGCAACTAATACTTTTGGCATAGCTAAATGGATTTATTTTTTCTCAAATTCTTTCATGGTTTCCACCAGGGCCAGGACGCTCTCCCTGGGCAGGGCATTGTAGGTAGATGCCCTGAACCCGCCTACCGAACGGTGTCCCTTGATCCCTACCATTCCGCGGGAGCTTGCGAATTCCAGGAAGTCGGCTTCCCGTTCCTGGTGGGCATCCGTCATTACAAAACAAATATTCATCCGGGACCTGTCCTGCTCGTCCTCCACGGTACACCTGAACATGGGATTCCGGTCGATCTCGTCATACAGGAGTGCCGCCTTTTCAATGTTGATCCTTTCCATGACGCTCACGCCACCCAGATCCCTTAGCCAGCGAAGGGTTTGCAGGGCCGCATAGATCGGCACCACGGGGGGCGTATTGAACATGGATTTATGCTCAATATGGATGCGGTAATCCAGCATGGATGGGATGGACCTGTCCACCTTGCCCAGGATATCCTCGCGGATGATGACAACGGCAACTCCGGAAGGGGCCAGGTTCTTCTGGGCTCCTCCGTATATGATCCCGTATTTGGATACATCCATCGGGCGGCTTAATATATCGGAAGACATATCCGCCACCAGTGTCATGGGGACATCCAGGTCTTCCCTGATCTCGGTCCCATAGATGGTATTGTTCGTGGTGATATGGAAATAATCCGCATCGGCAGGGAGCTCATAGCCCCGGGGTATGTAACTGAAATTCCTGTCCCTGGATGAGGCCACTTCAACCGCCTCTCCGAAAACGGCTGCTTCCTTCAGGGCCTTGGAGGCCCAGGACCCCGTGTTGAGATAGGCTGCCTTTTTCTGAAACAGGTTGTAAGGAACCATACAAAACTGCATGCTGGCCCCGCCTCCCAGGAACAGGACATGGTAGCCCTGCGGCACATCCAGCAGCTCCTTGATCAGGGACTGGGCCTGTTCCATGATGTCCATGAACTCTTTGCTCCTGTGGGATATCTCCATCACCGATAATCCTGTATTATCCAGCTCAAGGATGCCTTTGGCTGTATTCTCAATGGTATAGGCCGGCAGGATGGATGGTCCAGCATAAAAGTTGTGTTTTTTCATAATTTTCTCATTTAAATTTGATTACATTCATTTACTCTGGTGTGCCAATGCAGCGTTAAATTTCATAAAAATATGGCAGAAATATACCGGCTGTTTATAAGTTTTTAAAGTTCATCAGGATTTGTTTCAAGCGCCTCCAGGTGATTGTTCCTCAGGACAGGTATGACCCGGGTCAGGTCGAAGGTATGGCAGTAACCGATCACATCATCCAGCTTGTTCTTGCGCAAGCGTGACCGCTGGGCCACCTTGTCGATATATTTCATCAGGTCCCCTCTGGCCTGACCATACAGGTCAATGGATGCCTTGGTTGAATCACAGATTGTATCAAAGGTACCGGTGGCAATCAGGTCCCGGGCCATGGCCCCTGAAAACAGGGTATCCTCAAGATTGAATTTGTTCTTCCAGCCTGCACAGAGGAAAATCACGTCTCTCTCCTGCCTCATGATCCAGTTCTTCAGCGCCGTAAAATTCAAATAAGCTCCGATCACAACATGGATGCAGTCTCTGGCCACATGTATGGCCTGGGTACCATTGGTAGTTGAATATACGATCTGTTTCCCGGCGACTCTTTCCCTGGTGAAATTATAGGGCGAATTACCGAAATCGGCAAAATCCCGTACCAGTCCATCCCTTTCTGCGGCCACCATAAAACCTGTCTCCTTCAAGGCCCTGGCCTCTTCAAGCGTACCCACGGGAATGATCCGTTCCACACCGTTTTCAAAGGCGGTCACGATGGCAGAGGTGGCTCGGAGGATATCAACGATCACTGCGATGGCCTCGGGATTCCTGAAATGCCGGAAAAGGGCCGGTGAGAAACATACCTCTATATTTTTCTTTTCCTCTGTCACAATGAGGTGAAAAAGTTATTCCTTTTGGTAAATAGGCAGTTGGACCACCACTGCCCTGGGCCGCTTGTTCCGGATCCGGATAAGGATCTCCTGTCCGGGTACAGCATAGTCAGCAGCCACATATCCCATCCCGATGCCAATGTTCATCGACGGGGACATGGTCCCTGAAGTGACTTCACCAATCCTGCTGCCTTCCCCATCCAGGATCTCATAGTGTTGCCTGGGAATCCCCCGTTCCACCATGGTAAATCCCACCAGTTTTCGTTTAACTCCCTCTGATTTTTGTTGCTGAAGTCTTTCCCTGTCGATAAAATCATTGTTTTCCGTAAACTTGGTGATCCATCCGAGTCCAGCTTCAATCGGCGAAGTGGTCTCATCAATATCATTCCCGTAAAGGCAAAATCCCATTTCGAGCCGAAGTGTATCCCTGGCGGCAAGACCTACTGGTTTGATGCCGAATTCACGGCCTGCCTCCATCACTGCATTCCATATTTTTACAGCCTCTTCCGCCTGGAAATACAGCTCGAATCCTCCGGCCCCGGTATATCCGGTGGCCGATATGATCACATCCTCGACACCGGCAAAAGAGTCAATAAGGAATGTATAATATGCGATCCCTCCCAGGTCAAGGTTTGTCAGTTTCTGTAAGGTCTCCGTGGCTTTGGGTCCCTGTACTGCCAGCTGGGCTGTCTGATCCGAAGCATTCTCCAGTTCCGCACCAACTGTATTCTGCTCGTTCAGCCAGTCCCAGTCTTTCTCTATATTGGCTGCATTTACCACCATCAGGAAATGCTCATCCGCAACCTGGTATACAAGCAGATCGTCGACAATCCCTCCCCGGCCGTTTGGAAAACAGGTATACTGTATCCTGCCGACATATAGTTTGTGAACGTCATTGGTGGTCACCCGCTGGATGAACCGGGCCGCCTGCGGCCCCCTCACCCAGATCTCACCCATATGGGATACATCGAATACTCCTACAGCGTTCCTGACAGTTACATGTTCATCCTTCACACCGGTGTATTCCACGGGCATATTATACCCTGCAAAAGGCACGATCCGGGCTCCCAGTTCCCTGTGTACACCGGTCAAAGCAGTATCCTTCATATTGGATTTTTAATAAGGTCTCGCTGAAGATGGACAAAAGTAATAAAAATTAGGAAGGGGACCGTTATTCCTAATGTGTTGATTTCTGTGAGTTTTCTTCGGAGGATTGGTCGGCCTCAAAAATGACCTTGTGTGCATGCAAGGCATCGGTCAAACTGGTCAGTGGCATCTCCCGGCCATTCGCAAGTGCCTCAAAGAAGGTTTCGAACTGGGTTTGATATGGATGGTCTGACACATCCCCGGAATCAAGCATATTCATCGAGAGTTTGCTCCATTTACCTTTATCAAGGCCTCCCAGCTGTGTTGAATAAAACTTATTGTCAAGCAAACTGCCCTCACTGCCGATCAGATGAATATGGAAATAATAAGGCTGGAAACAGTCTATGACAGACGCGACTTTTCCGATCCTTCCGTCAGCGAACTTCATGATGGTCACACTGCTGGTAGGATATTCATAGGTGGCGAAATCCCTGTTCACCGATGAAGTTGAGTAACTGCTCACCTTCTCCACATCATTGCCCATGAATAATAGCAACGCATCAAGTGCGTGGCAGCCTGCCGATAAGAGGCTGCTGCCGCCAGCATTTTTTTTCGTATTCCACCTGTACTGGCCATACCAGGGTCCTATCCCATGGTAATAATCAACCTCCGCGTAATGAATCCGACCCAGCAGGCCCTTGTCGATCATCGACTTTATGGTGGTCACCTGATTTGAAAAACGGCATTCAAAGCAGACACAGGTTTTCACTCCGGCTTCCTCTACGGCGGTTTGAACGGCCAGGCAGTCATCCCAACTCAGCGCCAGCGGTTTCTCGATGATCAATTGTTTTCCCGCTTTTGCTGCTGCAATGGCCTGGCTGGCATGTTCATAGGGATAACTGCAAATGGATACCACATGAATATCCGGGTTGGCCAGCATCGTACCAAGATCGGTGTAACAGGTGATTGGGCTTCCGTACTTGTTGCTGATCCGGGTGGAATCAAGTTTCCGGGAAGACCATAGGGCGGTGACCTGTGCACAGGAAGTTGCATTGATTGCTTCGATATGTGCTTCTGATGCCCAGCCGTAGCCAATGATACCAACGTTGTATTTCTCCATGAGACCAGGTATTTTCTGAGAATTAGTAATGCTAGCACAAATATGCAAAAAATACAGATAAATAGAATGCCGTATTTCGCTAGGTAAATATTGAGAAATTACCTAAATTAATAAGGTATATATTCCTGTTGAGAATGCTTATTTCCTATGAAAAGACTAATCATACTCCTCGCAATCAGTTGTCCAATTTCATTGACTGCTCAGGGTTCCGAACTCTGCGAAACGGTTAATTTTCAAAATGCCGTAAAGAATGGTACGCGCAGCCGGGATGGTAAACCCGGACCCAAGTACCGGCAAAACCGTGCAGATTATAACATAACTGTTCGTCTGGACACAGCATCAAAAAGGATCCATGGCAAGGAATCCATTACCTATCACAACCAGTGTGCTGATCCCCTTACCAATATTGTACTTCGACTCTATCAGGACAGGTATAAAAAGGGAGCGGTCAGGGACACTGAGGTCCGTCCCGGAAACATCCATGAAGGCATGCATCTTGATACCATTATCATAGATGAAACCGGCATTTCTCTTGAGGGATACAGGATAATGACCAATGGGACAAACCTTTCCATTCCTTTGAAACACCCGTTACCACCCAACAGGACACTTGACGTTTATTGTGAATGGAGTTATGAAATACCCATGGAACCCGAGTTTAGAAGAACCGGTTATTACAGGGATAAAGCCTGGTTTATTGGATATTTCTATCCCCAGATAGCTGTATACGATGATATGGAGTACGCTCCGTCCATGAAGGGATGGGACTATCTGCTATTCCACACGGGCCTGCAGGAATTCTACAATGATTTCAATAATTATGAAGTATGCATAGAAGTGCCTGAAGGATTTTATGTATGGGCTACCGGTAATTTAACAAATGAGAAGCAGGTGTATACGAGTTCCATACTGGAAAGGCTGGAAAAAGCCAGGACCACTGATGAAACGGTAAAGATTATATCCAAAGATGATCTGCCTAAAGATCTACTGGCAGGCAATAAATGGAAATTCAAGGCGAACGGAGTACCTGATTTTGCATTCGGAACTGCGAACCATTACTTGTGGGACGGGTCCAGTGTGATGGTGGACAATCGAAGGGTATTCGTTGATGTAGCTTATCATCCGGATGCTGAGTTTTATCCTCGAGTAATTGATATTGCCAGGAAAACCGTCAAATATACATCAGAAGAATTTCCGGGTATTCCATATCCATATCCCAGTTCCACCACATTTAACGGCATGTGGGGAGGAGGCATGGAGTTCCCGATGATAGCAAATAATTGTGATGAAGGGGATACCATTTTTATGATCCTGATGACCTTTCATGAAATATGCCATAACTATCATCCCTTTATGACAGGCATCAACGAGAAGAGGTATCATTTCATGGATGAAGGACTTACACAGCTTGCCACCATTCATTTCCTCTGGGATCAGTATAAACTGGATTTTTACGCCAATTCCAAGGGATCCGAAAGAGCCAATGGAATATTCAAGGTATATAACCATTTCTGCATTTCCACCCAGGATAACTGTTCATTGTATAATGCTTATGCACAAAATGATGATAACAATGTTTATTACCAATATGTGGTAAAACCGGTCGTTCCATTAATGCTCTTTGCTGAGATGGTAGGTGAAGAAAAATTCCTGTATGCCTATCAGGAATTTGTTCGGAGGTGGGAGGGAAAACATCCTACTCCTTTCGATCTGTTCTATACCATGAATGATGTTTTGGGTGAAAACTTCAACTGGTTCTGGAATGCATGGTATATGGATTTTGGCTATCCTGACATGGGAATCGAACTCGAGGGGAACCATATCATAGTCAAGCGGATCGGTGCCAGGGCGCTACCCCTGCCGGTAAGCCTGACCATTGAATATAATGATGGTACCTCAAGTACGATCTCTGAACCAATGGACATTTGGAAAAATGGGGCCAGGCGAATAACCATTGAGATTGAAAATCCGGACGGCTTAAAGTCTGTCAGTTTGGACGTAATAAATGTTCCGGATATTGATCACAGCAACAATTATATTGGAATTAATTAACGGTTGCCTGATTTAATAATGCATATAAACATGTTGTAGCCATGGGTACTAAAATAATCTCATTTTGTTTACTGTCAATTTTGCCGGCCACTTTTTGCAGTGGCCAGGACAACTGGGACACCCTTCTGATGGATGGATTTGATAAGGGCTCATTGGCAAATTGGGTCGTAGGTCCTGAATGGGCAATCAATCAAACCGGTGATAATTATTATCTGACAGGAAAAAATCATAGTTGGGCAAATTGTAACCAGGGAAATCTCTGGATTGACTATAATTAGGATAATAAATGAATTCAGGATACAGATCAATACCACTTACTTTTAACCGGAGGGCTGTAATGGCATCGGCATCGGTAACCAGGGAGAAAAACACGATACATGGTTTTACAGAAATAGATATCACCGAACCACGTCGTTTGATCAAAGAACATTTTGAAAAAGAGGGCGAAAAATTATCATTTACGGCTTATATTGTTACCTGTCTGGCACAGGTAATAAAAAAACACCCTCAATTGAATTCATTCATCAGGGGGAAAAGACTTGTTATGCTTGATGATGTTACCGTCAGTGTATTGATAGAAAGAGAAGTTGCTGGAGAAAAGGTCCCTGAACCAATAGGCATAAAACAGGCACAGATAAAAACATTTCGTCAGATACACAATGAAATAAGGGAAGCCAAAAAGCAGCAAAGCGATAAAATTGGCAGTTTGTCCGATCAAACCTGGATCCGTCACATTCCCAGCTTTCTGTTAAAAACATTCATTCGAATGGCTGATAAAAACATAAAGATGGCGAAACGCTATGGGAAGGTGGCTGTCACGGCTGTCGGAATGTTCAGTGAAGAAGCCGTATGGTTTATCCCTCATGGAAGTGCAACCGTTCTGATCACGGTGGGAAGCATAAGCAACAAAATCATTGAATTGGATGGAAATCTCCTTTCCAGGGAACATCTTTGCATAACCGCCTCTTTTGACCATGACATTGTGGATGGCGCACCGGCATCAAGATTCATGAATCAGTTCACAGCAACCATTAAAAGCGGTAAATTGTTGCAAACGGAATGATCTGAATGATCCCTGATTATTTACTCAGGATCTTGAATTCAACGCGGCGGTTCTGTGCCCGTCCCTCTGCGGTGTTATTGGGTGCAATCGGCTGTGAGAATGCATAACCCCTGGCATCCAGCCTGTCTACCGTAATCCCTCGCTCCACCAGGTAATCAACAACAGCCTGGGCCCTTGCCTGTGACAGGCGTGTATTGAGCCGCAGGGAACCTGTATTGTCAGTATGGCCTGATATTTCCATCCTGACAGATGGGTTGCCGTTCATGAATTGCAGTACCTGCTCAAGCTGGGGAAATGATTCAGGTTTCAGGGTAGCCTTATTGAGTTCGAAGAAAATATTTTTCAGGATTACGGTAGCCCCCACTTCGATCGGGTCCAATCCGATATTATGAGCAATTACCTCATCTGGATCTTCCACTGAAAGGTCCAGTATATCCAGGAAAAACAGGTAATCCCTGGCCACGACCTCCACCCCGTATGCCTTGCCTTCCGGAAGGCTTGCATCATAATAGCCGCTGTCATTTGACAGGGTAGTAGCAATGACCTTGCTGACATCCACATCGATGAAATCAAGTTTTGCCTGAACCCCTTCATTGGTCTTGACATTATATACTTTCCCCGACAGCAGGTATGCCCCTACAGTCAGTGGTGCAGCCGGGACAAAGAACCCGGTTTTGCCGTCTGTTTCCATCCCGGCAATCAGGATATCCTCGGTGCTCATCAGCATCTCCTTTTCCTCACCCAGGAATACGATCTTGTAAATATCCCGTCCGCCATGGCCCCCCATCCTGTTCGCAGAATAATAGGCAATGCGCTCATCGTTGGTGACCTTGTAGAAAACATCATCGTCGGGAGAATTTACGGGGTAACCCAGGTTTTCAGCGGGACTCCATTCTCCCATGCCGTTCCTTTCGGACTTGAATACATCAAACCCGCCCATGGTATTATGTCCTTTCGAAGAAAAATAAAGTGTATTGCCATCGGGAGAAATAAATACCCCTTCCTCGTCATATCTGGAATTGATCTCTTTCCCGATATTCACAGGATCTTTCCATTTGCCCTGTGCATCCTGCTCAGATACCAGGATATCCTTGCCCCCATGTGTCAACTTTTCATTATCGGAGACAAAATAGAATGTTTTGCCATCGGGACTGAAACACATCGTGGTTTCCCGGTATTTCGACCTCAGCTTACCAGGCATGTTTTTAGGGGCGGTCCATTTCCCTTCTTTCATTTCAGATCTGAAGACCCCGCCCCCGCTTTTGTGCCCCCTGTAAATATAGAGCGTCTTGCTGTCAGGGGAAATGGCGACTGCAGCCGTATTATGGTTGATATGATTTAAGGGTTTTCCCATGTTCCTTGCCGGTTCCCACTCTGTCCCAACAGCTGAGGCGACATATATATCCTCATAATGCTTGTTATCAAGGGGGCTCCTTTTTGCCTTCTCATCATGATTCCTCCGGCTGGTAAAATATATGGCCGTATCTGCCGCAGCAAAAATGGGATTATAATCATCACCAACAGAATTGATCGGTTCACCCATGTTATTGATGATCACCCGCCCTGGTTTGGCAACCAGGGCCTTCCCGTGCTCACATTCGGTTATCAGCTTGTCTATGGTCGCGGCCTGAAGGGCTCTCTGCTTTGGATCAAGGGATTCCTTGTATTTCCGGTACTGATTTATTGCATCATCAAAATTAAGCGTCATTTGATAAGCTTTCGCACCCATTAACCTGATGTCAGGTGAAACATGCTCATCAAGCAGGAAAGCTTTTTCCAGGTATTTGATCGATTCAAACTTATCATCTGAGAACAAATAACAAATCCCTATCTTATAATTCAGCGCCGCGTTATCCGGATTATACTGGGCAGCGAACAGATAATGTTCCCTGGCTTCACGGTATGTCCCCAATCCGGCCTTGAAAAGCTTGTCTCCCTGCCTGATGCTTTTCCAGGCTTCCTCGAATCCAAGTTCCTGCTCCGTCTTAAAATCGGCCTTTTTTAGTTTCAGATTTTGCTGGGCCATCAAAGTTACCGGTACCAGGATGAGGGAAAAAACCAGCAAACAGAATCCGTGATATTTCATGCTCAAGGAATATTAATAATTCACTGATCACATTCAGATACATACTGGGAAGCTGCTTCCACTCCCAACTCCAGCGCCCTGGACCAATCCTCACAGGCTCCGGTTAGATCTCCCATTAACTCCCTTACAAATCCCCGGTTCAGGTAAGCAATTCCGCTCGAATCGTTTAATTCAACGGCCCTGGCCAGATGCATGGCAGCTTCTTCAATATTGTTGAGTTTGGTCTGCGTATTGCCTATGTTGATATATGCCGGGGCATAATCCTCATTCAACTCAAGAACCCTGTTAAAGTCCTCCAGGGCACCCTGGTAATCACCCATCTGGAATTTGGCACTCCCCCTGTTGTTGTATGCCCTGTAGAACCCGCTGTCCAGGTTGATAGCCACCGTAAAGTCATCGATGGCTCCCTGGAAATTACCAAGATTTATTTTTACACTGCCCATATTGTTGTATGCCAGGGTAAAATCCGGTTTACGGTCCACTGCCTGCCGGTAATCGTACACAGCACCCTGGTAATCTCCCAGCAACCGCTTTGCGGTTCCCCTGTCATGGTAGGCAAGTGCATAATCATCATCCAATTCCACCGCCTCGGTGAAATCAAGAATAGCCTCTGTATAATCATTCTTCAGCAGCCTGTAGATGCCCCTGTAATAAAATACATATGGCTCCTTGAATCCATTCGCAAGGGCCGCGCTGAAATCGGTATTTACCCGGTCGGGAGGATCATCATTCAGCAAGGCATAGCCACGGTAAAAATAAGCCTCCCCGAAATCACCGTTCAGCTCAATGGCCATGGTAAAATCCTGAACAGCCTCATCAATATTGTCCAGGTAAAGGTTTACCTTGCCCCTGGTCAGATACCCCATCTCAAACCGCGGATTATAATCCAGTGCAGCACTCAGGTATTCAAGAGCCACCCAATAGCTTTCTTCACCAATGCTCTGGATGCCTTTGTTATATGCAGTCTGAGCATTCTTTTTCTGCTGAAGGCTGATTTCCTGGCCGTAAATCCGGATGGCCAGCGAAGGGATGATTAAAACGATAAAAAATAAGAAAATATGCAAGCGAAATTTTCTCATCTACCTATGAATGTTTAAATTAACTAAGGAAATATACGCAAATGAGGAAATTAGGTTATTGCGAGACAGCAATTTTTATTAAAAATAAAAATTTTAAGTACTTTTAATCTTCATTACCAAACATCCTGTAACACAAATCATAAACATTAAGCGCTGAATAACAGTATTTTATGAAGACAGACCTATCCTATTTGGTAGATATGACAGAGGGAAACAAGGGTCTTATCTCGGAAATGATTGAGATCTTTTCAACACAGGTTAATCAATATCGATCCCTGATGTTACAGTTCTATATAGAGGAAAACTGGGACGAGATCAGTCATCTGGCACATAAGGCAAAATCTTCTGTGGCCATCATGGGTATGAAGGATCTCGCAGAAAAACTAAAGGAACTGGAACTGCTGGCGCGGGATGGAAAGGATACTGAACGCTACCCGGCCATGATCGATGATTTCAGGAATGAATGCAAGATTGCCATTGCAGAATTACAGGATTACGTATCAAATCGCTAAAACCATAAAACACAGGCAAAAATGTTAAAAACAGAAACCATACAGGACATCATTGTAGTGCGTTTTGAGAACGTGAACCGTTTCAATGCCCTGATCGCAGATTCCGTCAAGGAACAGCTTAAACAGTTCTATGAGCAGCCCCATACCAAACTCATCCTGAACCTGGAAGACATTGATTTCATCGACAGTACCGGTTTTGGCGTATTCCTTTCCATTATGAAGACGGCGAATAACAGTTATGGTTTCTTCAAGCTCTGCAATATCCATCCCGATGTGATGGAATTATTCAAGCTCCTGAAATTGCACAACGTATTTGAGATCTATAACACCCTGGATGACTGCGTAAGCAGTTTTTAAGCATGCCGCTTCTCTTTTGCCACGTTCCTGAAAACCAGTTCGTCTCCTTCAAGGGCCAGTATGATATCCTGATTGGCATGTATCTCTCCTGCAATGATCTGTTTTGACAGTTCATTAAGAACGGTTCTTTGCAGGACCCGTTTGAGGGGACGGGCACCAAACAATGGATCATAGGCCATTTCCGCAAGCTTTTCTGCCGCTTCGGGCTCCATGGTGATGCTGACCTGTTGGCTGGCAAGCTTTTCACGCAAGAGGTTGAACTGCAAATCTACGATCTGGCGAATCTCACTCCTGGTCAATGGACTGAACATGATGATCTCGTCAACCCTGTTCAGGAATTCTGGCCGTATGGATCGGTTCAGCAGTTCAAGGACCTGATCCTCAATCTCCCGGTAGAGTGTCTCCGTGGACCGGCTATCCAGATCCGGATTGGCCTGGAGCTTTTCATGAATGATCTGGGAGCCCATATTTGAAGTCATGATGACAATGGTATTTTTAAAATTAACCACCCGCCCTTTGCTGTCTGTCAACCTTCCGTCATCGAGTACCTGGAGTAGTATGTTGAACACATCAGGATGGGCTTTTTCAATCTCATCCAACAATATCACGGAGTAAGGTTTCCTGCGGACAGCCTCGGTCAGCTGTCCACCTTCATCATATCCCACATACCCGGGAGGAGCTCCTACCAGCCTCGATACGGAATGCCTTTCCTGGTATTCAGACATGTCTATCCTGGTCAGCAGGTTCTCGTCATCGAACAGGAACGCAGCCAGCACCTTGGCCAGCTCTGTTTTTCCAACCCCGGTTGTCCCGAGGAATATGAATGAACCTATGGGCCTGTCGGCATCCTGAAGACCGGCCCTGCTTCTTCTGACCGCATCGGCAACAGCCTTGATCGCACTGTCCTGGCCAATGACCCTTTTGTGCAATTCATTTTCCAGTTGGAGCAATTTTTCCTTTTCGCTCTGGAGCATTTTGCTTACGGGAACCCCTGTCCACCTGGCCACCACCTCTGCAATATCCTGGGCATCGACCTCTTCCTTTATCAGGGCATCACCGCCCTGCTGTTCCTTGAGTTCCTCCTTGAGTTTCCCGATGGCTTTTTCCCTGTCCTGCAGAAGTCCGTAACGGATCTCAGCAACCCGTCCGAAATGACCCTCCTTTTCCGCCTGCTCAGCCTCCTCTTTAAGCTGCTCGATTTCCTCTTTCGTATTCTGTATCTGGTTGATTGTCTTTTTCTCAAGTTCCCAGCGGGCATACAGCCTTTTCCTGGTTTCACCAAGATTGGCGATCTGCTCACGGATCAGGTCCAGCTTCTTACTTTTACCCTCCCTTTTTATAGCCTCTCGTTCAATCTCGTATTGCTTGATCTTCCTTTCAATCTCATCAATTTCCTGGGGCACGGAATTCATCTCAAGCCGAAGTTTTGAAGCCGCCTCGTCGATGAGATCAATAGCCTTGTCAGGCAGCCGCCTTTCCGTAATATAGCGATACGAAAGTTCCACGGCCGCGATAATGGCCTCATCCATGATCCTGACCTTGTGATGATTTTCATACCGCTCTTTCAGTCCCCGTAAAATGGATATGGAACTGACCGTATCCGGCTCATCTACCATCACCACCTGGAACCTTCTTTCAAGTGCCTTGTCTTTCTCAAAGTATTTCTGGTATTCATCCAGGGTAGTGGCCCCGATGGCCCGCAGTTCTCCTTTGGCCAGTGCTGGTTTCAGTATGTTGGCGGCATCCATGGCACCTTCTCCCTTACCGGCGCCCACAAGGGTGTGTATCTCATCGATGAACAGTATGATCTCACCTTCTGAGCTGATGACTTCTTTCACTACGGCTTTTAAGCGTTCCTCAAACTCGCCCTTGTATTTGGCCCCGGCAATCAGGGCTCCCATATCGAGGGCAAAAACCTGTTTGGAGCTCAGGTTTTCAGGAACATCCCCTCTTACTATGCGCTGTGCAAGGCCTTCTGCTATGGCTGTTTTACCCACACCGGGCTCACCCAGCAGCACCGGATTATTCTTGCTCCTGCGTGCCAGTATCTGCAATATCCTCCGGATCTCTTCATCACGGCCGATCACCGGGTCAAGTTTGCCTTGCCCTGCCAGCTGATTCAGATGTATCGCATATCGCCCCAGGGCATTATAGCTTTCCTCAGCAGAAGGATGGTCTACCTTCGAGCCTTTCTTGAGCCCGGCAATGGCCTGCTCCAGTGCCTTTTTATTCAACCCCTGGTCCTTCAGCATACGTGCGATATCCCCGGGCGTTTCCAACAGGCCAAGCAATATGTGTTCCACTGCCACAAACTGGTCTCCTTCCTGCTGTGAAAATTGCATGGCCTTCTGGAGTACCTTGTTGGCATCCTGCGAAAGATATGCATCTCCCCCGCTTACCTTCGGGTAGTTCTCGAGCATGGCATCCAGGGTCCGTTCCACGGTCTCCATGTCAAGGGCGGTTTTTTGCAGCAAATATCCAATGACATTGTCTGCCGTTTTCAACAGTGCCTTGAAAATATGTGCCGGTTCAACTGCCTGGTGACCCATGCGGCTTGCAATGTCAACAGCTGCCTGTAATGCCTCCTGTGATTTTATGGTTAAATTATCCTGTCTCATATTTTCCATTTGATATTGTTACGGTTTGTTTTCATTTTCATCAGTACCGGCAAACTTCCTGCCAATGGAATAAATCTCTAAAACCTGTCATTTTGACCCACAAACCACTGAAATTCATGCCATTGTGGCATTGTTCGTTTTCGTGCGGACCTGTATCATTAGCGGTCAGTTGAAAGGAAGGCTCTCAGGCAATAATAATCAGTCTTTTAATAAATTATGAAAATTGGCATGAATCCTGAGGTAATTCACTGTTATTCCATCCGGCAATCACTGTTCTCCTGTCATTGCATCAAATAAATTCAAACATTTCAAGGGTTATGCTACCACTGAGGCATATCTGTTTCCTGGGCTTGCTCATCATGGGCCAATCAGCTATGGCACAGGATGTTCTCACTGGAGATAAACCAGTTACCTACGGATGGGACCAGGGCCGTATGATCATGCCGTTCAGGACGGTAAACGAGCTCATCCTCATACCCGTTCAGATCAATGGTTCTGACACTTTACAGTTTATATTTGACACGGGACTTGAAAATTCCATCATATGTGAACTGGAAGCAGATGAGGTACTCGAACTCAAGCATGCAAGGGAGGTCCAGGTCAGGGGAATCGGATCCGGTAACAAGATTGACGCCATTCAATCAAAGGGTAACAGCCTGAGGGTTGGGGATGTGACCATTCCGGACCAGGATTACGTTATCCTTTCCAATAATGTATGGCAACTTTCCCGCAAGATGGGCACAAGGATACATGGCCTGCTGAACATGCATGCATTTGAGCAGTACATAATCGCCATTGATTATGACAGGAGGCATCTGACCTTTTATCAACCCGGATATTTCAGGCGGCATGAAAACCTTGACGGATACACGTCCTTCCAGGTGGATATCTGCATGGGGGCGCCATGTATTGATGCGACCATCCATACCGTCAGCAGCAGCTCCTACCCGGTGAAGCTCATGCTTGATACTGGTGCGGGCAACGCATTGAGCCTGGACACTGGTTCCCTGCCCGGATACTCCATTCCTGAAGGAAGCCGGGATTGTTATATTGGCTGCAGTATCAACGGTAATATAAAAGGAAAAATTGGCAGGATAAAAGGAATGGATATCGGTCCCTATCACCTGCAGGATGTGCTGGTTTCTTACCCCGATCCACAGGCAGCTGCACCGGGTGAAGCTGGACAGGGGCCAAATGGCAGCCTGGGTGCTGAACTGCTCAGGCGCTTCAATTTGATCATTGACTACCCTGACAAAAAGATACATATCATGGCCAACAGCGCCTATGACGATGAATTTCGTTACGATATGAGTGGCATTGAGCTAATGGTTCCGGTCCCATATGAACATCGCTACATCATTAGCGGTATCCGCGAGCAATCAAAAGCAGCGCTGGCAGGTATCAGGCCCGGGGACGAGATCCTCACCATCAATGGTACCCCTTCCGACCAGCTGAGCCTGGATGATATTTACAAAAGCTTGCTCGGGAATGATGGCAAAAAGATCAGGCTGGAATTATTGAGGGAGGGTGAAAAGATAAGGGCCAGTTTCCGCCTCGAAAAATATATCTGAGCAAACCTGCATCAAAAACACTTTCTTTTTTTTGAGTTATTCATTCTCTTTCGCTTTTTTTGCAGTCGCAAACCAAAATGAATCCATTATGACGACCAGAATTTTCAGCCTGTTTATATTGCTTGTCCTGGCAATTTCCTGTGGACAACAAACCGGTAAAACCGCAGACCTTGGGGAATTGGAATTATCTGAAGTGACCGTCCAATCACTCCTTGCAGATGCATCGCCATTCGTTGAAAAACCCGTATCCATCCAGGGAAGGGTTGTTCATGTTTGCCGTCATGGCGGACAGCGTTTATTTATCGTTGGCGAGGACGGAGAAGATCGCTTTCGCATCACGGTGGGTGAAAATATATCTGAATTCGATGTCGAGCTGGAGGGCAGTATGATTGAGGTAAACGGTATTGTCAAGGAATTGATCATCGATGAAACTTACCTGGCCGAATGGGAGGCTGAAGTTACGGAAGGTTCAAAACACAGCCGCGGGGAAGGACATGCAGGCGGTGTAGGAAATGGTGACAACCATGGTGGGGTCCAGGTTGCTGACGGTGAAGAAGCGGAAGGGGAACACGACGCTGAAATGCAGATGGCAGCACAGCTGAAAAGAATACAGGAAGCAAGGGATGAAATTGCAGCAAGCGGCAAAGACCATCTCTCAGACTACTGGATTGAAACCGTAGAATTCAAGGTCATTGCAGAATAGCCCCTGATCATTCACAAACCTCCATTCGTTTCCAATGAAAATCCGGAAATGGCTCCGTATCATACACCGGGATATGGGATACATCTTTTTTGGCATGTCCCTGATCTACGGTGTTTCAGGGATTGCCCTTAACCACCTGGACGACTGGAATCCGGATTACATCATCAGGATTTCCGAATCTTCCCTGCAGGATGTCCCCGCCGCTGATGACATTTCCAGGGAGGTGGCGGGATCACTGGTCAGGCAAATTGACCAGCATTATCAGTACAGGAGCCATTTTTTCCCCAGTCGGGGTATACTGAAGATATTCATCAAGCAGGGATCCGTTACGATAAACCTGGACAGCGGCCAGGCAACCATCGAGGTGATAAAAAGGCGGCCTGTTTTCAGGGAAATGAACTTCCTGCACTACAACAAACCGAAAAAACTCTGGACCTGGTTTTCAGATGGATTTGCCCTCGCACTGATCCTTCTGGCAATTTCCGGCCTGTTTATGATCCGGGGAAGAAAGGGCATCACCGGGAGAGGTGCCTGGCTTACTGCCCTTGGAATTCTTATTCCCGTCATATTCCTCATCCTGTACCTGTAACTTTGCCCTGATTTTCACGTATTGGTGGTATACTAATTTTGTATTACTCCCACAGGCATGAGTGAACAGATACTGAAGGCCCTGATGCAGCTTTTCGCCATTATTGCAAGGCCTGATAGTAGCAGGAGTGACAGGAGGACTGTTGTTGAAGCTTATCTGCAAAAGCAGCTGAACCACGAGATCGTTCAGGAATACCTGAAGGTATTTGACGAATACTATACACTTCACCAGGAAAAGCAAAAGGAATCCGATAAAAGGGCCAGGAGGATTTCCGCCAGTTCTGTCAGGGTACTTAAGATCGCAACTGCCATCAATGAGGAACTTGCACAGCCACAGAAGATCATTGTGCTGATCCGTCTGCTCGAATTTGTCAGATCGGACAATGGAGAGATTACGGAACAGGAGATGGAATTCATCAGCACTGTGTCTGAGACCTTTAATGTGCTGGAGGAGGAATATGAGCAGATCAGGAACTTTGTGTTGTTTTCCCCTGAAGATGTCCCGGACAATGAAGACATCATGATGATTGACAGCAACCGGGATTTTAACCTGGAAAAATCCAAACATATTTATATTGAATCGATCAGGGGACAAATGAGGGTGTTGCATGTACCGAGTGCCAGGCTGTATTTTATCAGGTATATCGGTGAGAGTGAAATGTACATCAACAGTCAGTTGATCCAGGTGGATAAGGTATATGTGCTGAGCAGCGGTTCTTCGATCAAGAGCCAGCAGATCAAGCCCATTTACTACAGCGATATCGTCAGCCGTTTCCAGCTTGACAAGATCAAGGACCGGATCACCTTTGAGGTCAGTAATGTGGAATACCGCTTCAAGAGCGGCGAGACAGGCTTACATAAGCTCAGCTTGAAGGAAGAATCCGGAAGGATGGTTGGCATCATGGGTGCCAGTGGTGCAGGAAAGTCAACCCTGTTGAACGTCCTGAACGGATCGGTCCCTCCCACCTCGGGCAGGGTACTTATCAACGGGGTGAACATATTCACGGAAAAAGAGAGGATCGAGGGGATTATCGGGCATGTATCCCAGGACGACCTGCTGATTGAAGAGTTGACGGTTTACCAGAACCTGTATTACAATGCCAAGCTGTGTTTTGATAATTATTCAGAAGAGCAGATCGTTGAATCGGTAAACCAAACCCTCGAAAACCTTGGATTATTTGAGATCCGTGATATACAGGTTGGCAGTCCCCTGAACAAGAAAATCAGCGGTGGCCAGCGGAAAAGGCTTAATATTGCGCTAGAATTGATCAGGGAACCATCCGTACTGTTCCTGGATGAACCTACCTCAGGCTTGTCTTCCAGGGATTCGGAAAACATCATGGACCTGCTGAAAGAACTCTCCCTGAAAGGAAAACTCGTTTTTGTAGTCATCCACCAGCCTTCTTCGGATATCTTCAAGATGTTTGACAATATGATCATCCTGGATACGGGCGGTTGGATGATCTACGACGGAGATCCCATTGAGTCCATTGTCTATTTCAAAGAAAGGATACACCATGCCAATTGTAATGAAAGTGAGTGCCAGGTTTGCGGTAATGTGAATCCCGAACAGATCTTTAACATTGTTGAATCCAATGTAATCGATGAATATGGCAAGGCTACCAAGGTAAGGAAGATCTCCCCGAAAGAATGGCACGATCATTATTTGAAGAGGGAGTTGAAAAACGGCAGGAACTTTGAGCAGCATACCACCTTACCTGAGATCTCATTTAAAATCCCTGACAGACTGAAACAATTACTGATCTTTGTCAAGCGAGATGTGCTGTCCAAGCTTTCAAACACCCAATACATGGTGATCAATTTCCTGGAAGCACCCTTACTGGCTTTCCTGCTGGCATATATCATCAAGTATTTTAATGTCAATGTCACCAATGTTCACGGTTACAACCTTGAAGGAAACGCCAACCTTCCCGTTTATATCTTTATGTCTGTGATCGTTGCCATTTTCATGGGACTCACAGGCAGTGCCGAGGAGATCATAAAGGACCGGAAGATCAAAAAGAGGGAAGCTTTCCTGAACCTGAGCCGCTCAGGATACCTGCTTTCGAAGGTTGCCGTCCTGATGACCCTCTCAGCCATACAGGCCCTTTTGTTCGTGGTGATCGGCAACAGCATTATGGAGATCAAAGACATGTACTGGCAATACTGGCTGGCCCTTTTCAGTGCCTGGGTCTCATCCAACCTGATGGGACTGGTCATTTCAGACAGTTTCAAGACCGTGGTAACCATCTATATCCTGATCCCTTTTCTGGTCATACCACAGATTATCCTGAGCGGAGTCATCGTAAAGTATGAGAAACTTAATCCAAAAATATCCTCTCCTACCAGTATCCCGCTTTACGGTGAGATCATGACCGCCCGGTGGGCATACGAGGCCCTTGCAACCTACCAGTTCATGAACAATGATTACCAGTCTCAGTTCTATCTATATGACAAGGTAATGAGCGAGGCCGGATACCGTAAGGACTACTGGACCATGGATCTGCTGAACAAGGTGGAAAGCATAGCACGGAATCTGCAAGATCCTGAAAAAGCCGAAGTCATTAAGCAACACCTCACCCTCCTCAGGGATGAAATCGGAGATGAACTGAAAAACAATTCACTCATCCCTTTTGATCACCTGGCGGACCTCACCCCCGAAAGGATCAGCGAAGATATACTCAATTCAACACGTAACTACCTGAACGATATCAGAGGGTACAATATTAAATTATACAATAAGGCCAATTCCAAGAAAGATAAACTAACCAAGGAACTTCAGCAAACCGAGGAAGAAAAGGAAGCGTTCTACAAGACAAAGCGGGAGCAGAACAATGAATCACTGGAAGAATTTGTGAAGAATTCCAATGTCAGGGACCGGATCATTCAGTACAAAAACCACCTGTACCAGAAAATCAATCCAATCTATATGGATCCGGAACATAAACTGATAAAAGCACACTTCTACGCACCAAGAAAGCAGGTTTTCGGTAACTTTTTCAGCACTTTCGCTGTCAATATCACTGTCATTTGGATTATGACACTGATCTTCTACATGATTCTCTACTACAGACTACTGAAGAAATTCCTCGATTTCTTCGAACAATTTAGCCATCGCAATAAACGGGAAGGTTGATTTGTTTTAAAATATCAGATAAGGAGCCTATAAATATTGCTTGCAAGATTTTCAGCGACGATCTGATATCTTAAAACAACAAAAAAACCACCCCGGAAATATTCTGAGGTGGTGTGGATGTTTTTGGTTGAATAATCAGCCCGACCTATTCTACTATTTCAATCATTTTGAAGGGGACCCTGATGATGGATTCATAATCCTCGCCGGCTTCCAGCATATCTTCATCGTCTTCTTCATAGTACCAGTTTATCACCACTTCGTTCTTGGCTTTATGGATGGATTCCAGCTTCTTGAATACATCCAGGATGCATTTGGAAGAACTGGTGTTGAAATACTCCAGCTGTACATTTACAGTTGTTTTATCCATTGGTCTTTTCGCGTATTCCTCCAGCCAATCAACCAAGGGCTTGTAAAACTCAATAGAATTTTCCGGGATTGATCGCCCTTTGATCTCTATTTTCCCAGATCCTGCGTCAAACTTTACAGTTGGTGTCTTTGTTGTACCTTCGATTGAAATTGGTTCCATCACTATTAAAATATTTTTAATTAGTTTTCTTCGGTTATATAAACATCCAGGTTAAAGAAATAATAATCATCCTGGTAATGCTGAAAGGTATACTCCAGCTTGTTTCCTGTTTTTCGTGCAATATCAACAAGACCAAGTCCACCGCCACCTTTTGCGGAGAGCTTCTGGTGATTCAGAATGAACTTGTACATGTCTTTCAGTTCATCCATTGACAGCGAATTGATCTTATCAATCTTATCTTTCAGGAATTTAATCTTCTCTGAACTGATAAAATTGCCCGTTGAAATCCGGTATGCCTTATTCTCACGGGAGACAACCAGTATTCCGAACTTTGATTCAAAATCGTTTTTCAAATTATCCGGCAGTTCCTCGATGTGATGATAGAGGTTCTGCAGGCTTTCAACCAGCACGTTGTACACCTTCTTCTTTATCTTGGCCTGTTCATCCACACCATCCATCTTCTCCTCAATCTCTTCCAGTACATTATTGATCAGGTCAGTGGTGATACTACCTTTAAAGGCAACCAGAACATCTCCGCCGTTCAATTTGGAAAAATACTCATGAACATCAAAGCTCATCTGCGGAATTCGTTAAATATTCTCTTGACTAAATTAATCAAATTTCAAAATGCTCAGCAAATATATAAAAAAAATGAACTTCCTGAAAGACAGGAATTCGAGTGGTTTACCAAACATTTCAAGCTTTAGATACGCTTAAATCAACTTAAAGGTTTTAAAATACATAAAAAAATTTCAAACCGGATCATCGCGATGGAATTTTTTCCTCGAACCGTCATATAGTTCATATTGATGGTATTTACACCTTATCGGACCGTTGTAGAGGGCCAGCTTACGGCTTGTCTTTAATCCGACATATTTCATCGCATCCGGGTTGCCACTGAAAATCCAGGCCTCGTAACCTGAAAAGTTTTTTTTCAGGGTATCTCCTATGTTCTTATACAGAGCCTGCAGGTCAGTTTTCTCCATTCTCTCTCCATAGGGGGGATTCATAATGATTGTGCCGGTTCCGGGTGAAAGCTGCCATGATTCAAAGTCTGATTTTACCAGTTCAATCTTCCCGAGCAGTCCTGCTCTTGCCAGGTTCTGCTGGGCAGCCCGGATGGCAGGGAAGGCCAGATCACAGGCCATGATCTCCGAATCCCGGTATTCCCTGAGGAATCGTTCCTTTCGTATGGCTTCAAACAATTCCGGCTCATAATCCTTCCAGGCCTGGAACCCGAATCCCGGCCTGAAATACCCTCCGGGCAAACCCCTGGCGATGATTCCAGCCTCAATGGCCAGGGTGCCGGATCCACACATGGGATTGACCAGCCTCTTATCAGGTTCCCATCCTGATAGCCTGATCAGGCCCGCGGCCAGGACCTCGTTCAGGGGGGCCTTGTAGGCTTGTGTCCGGTAACCTCGTTTGTGCAGGGATTCTCCTGAACTGTCAAGTGACACATTGCAATGCGTATCTCCCAGGTGTATGTGGATCCGGACATCCGGATCCTTCAGGTCAACCGACGGCCTCTTCCCCATCCTGTCCCTGAACCTGTCAACGATGCCATCTTTTACTTTCTGCGATATATAACCGGAGTGTTTGTACCTGCTGGATACCAGCACCGTTTCAACTGCCAGCGTATTTTCCGGTCCCATAACCCCCTCCCATGCCATGTCCCGGATGCCCTTGTAAATATCTTCTTCGTTTCTTGCCGGAAAGGCCCGAAGAGGCTTGAGAATCCTGAGGGCAGTACGGAGGTGGTAATTGGCCCGGTACATCATTTTCTTATCTCCGGAAAAGGAAACTGCACGGTTATGTGCCCTGACAGAACCTGCACCCAGGCCAGTCAGTTCCTCCGCCAGTAAAGCTTCAAGCCCATACAGGGTGGTGGCTATTAAATCTTTCATGGTTTATGGCTACCATAAGTAAAATGCTTCCCGACAACCCTTTTTGCATTGTCGAACCTTTCTGTTCCGCTTCCCCTGATAACCTCACAGGGCCTTCCCAGGGCTTTAATTTCCTTCAGATAGGATTCATATAGAAAGGCCCGCCGGGGACCCGGATTTTCGCGTATCGGGTCCGGGATCCATTCAATATCGTAATAACACAATAAAAAAAGATCGATCCCTGCATCTGCTAGACACTGATCTATCCAGTCCGGGATAAGCCCATAAACCTCACGGAACCAGACTTTTGTAATGATCAGGTAGGTGTCCAGAAACAAGATGGGCAATTTCACATCCCGGTACTGCCGTAACTGTTCAACCTGCATCCTGGCTATACTCTCGACATCTTCAAAGGTATACGGACGGTTCAGGGAGACTATATACTGCCTGGCATATTCCGGAATAAATACCGTTTCGAAGGAAGCTGCCAGGAATTTGCAGATCTCAGTCTTACCAGTAGATTCGGGTCCCGTTACGACTACCTTGAACATATTATACCGGATTTTCAGATAAACTTTTCTTCCATTGAAAGTACCCTATCACTGCAATAACGGTGTAGATCAGATAAAGCAGAAAGGAAGGGTAAAGACCCTTATAGAAATATAGTCCGGCTGCCACACTGTCAACTACTATCCATACCAGCCAGTGTTCCAATACTTTACGCGCAAGCATCCAGGTGGCTATGATGCTTCCAGCGGTGGTAAATCCATCTCCCCACGGCACATCAGAGTCTGTGAAGTGCTGCAGGATATATACAATCCCCAGCATGATCACAATCCCTGTCATACTCAGGATCATGGCCAGTTGCCGGGGGATCCTGCAAACAGGCAGGGTACTCTTTTGATCCCGGGTTATCCCTCCGCGGGACCAGTAAATCCATCCGTAAATGCTCACTCCCAGATAGTAGACCTGGAGTCCCATGTCAGCATAGAATTTACTGTTAAAAAAAATAAGGATGAACAGCGCTGATGAGATGATCCCGAAAGGCCAGAGCCAGATGATCTGCCTGACACTGAAATACAAATAAACCAGGCTGGTGATAACGCCTGTGACCTCAACATAATTACTGCTGAACCAGCTTATCAATGAATCCAGGTCCAAAAAATTCAGAATATTATTGCTTAGACTGCAACAAGGCCTGGTAAATATCCTGACCTTCAAGCACTTCAATCGCCTTCAATACACTGGGATTGTTGGTATTGTATACCTGGTAAAATTCACTGGTGCTCCAGAGATCCCTGGCGATATAAGATTTGAGTACCAGCCTGATATGTTCCCTGGATACGTTGAAGTCTTCTTCGCTGAAGGCAAGATCCTCTTCAGAAGCATAGGTGGTCAGATCCTCCAGGATCTTGTCGCTGATGGTGAAACCAACGAGGAAAGACTGGAAAGTGGGATATTTTGCATGCAACTCAACACGGTGATCATCAACATACGACAGGGTGAAGAAATTGATAATGCCCCTGTTCAACAACCTGTTGTAATATTCTGAATTATAAGTTGTGTCAAGGGGAACGAAATAATCTGGCATGATCCCTCCTCCCCCATATACCGGACGCCGGGTTACCAGGGTCTGGTACTTGAGTGATTCCGGAAAAACAATGCTGTCTGAATGCAGTAGTTCTCCCGCATTGTACCGGTTGATCAGGTCTTTCGAATATTCCTCGAATCCATCTTCGTAGGGCTTCTGGATCAGTCGCCCGGTAGGTGTATAGTACCTGGCTATGGTGAGCCTTAGCATGGAACTGTCAAGCAATAGCATCGGATTCTGTACAAGTCCCTTCCCAAAAGACCTCCTGCCCACGATGACACCCCGGTCCCAGTCCTGAACAGCCCCGGCCACGATCTCGCTGGCTGAAGCAGAACCCTGGTCAATAATGATGACCACCCGTCCATCAAGGAAATCACCGCGGGATGAAGAATAGAATTTACGCCTGGGATGGGAATTCCCTTCGGTATATACAATGATTTTCCGGTCATCGAGGAACTGGTCAGCCAGTTTGATGGCCACATCCATATATCCGCCTCCGTTGCCTCCCAGATCCAGGATAAGGTCCTTCATCCCTTGGCCTTTCAGTTCGCCAAGTGCCATTCGGAATTCATCCATGGTGGTATAGGCAAACCTGTTCAGCTTGATGTAGCCCATGTCATCATCGATCATGTAGGATGCATCCAGGCTGTAAATAGGGATCTTATCCCTGGTGATGGTAAAATCCAGTAACTCGCTCACCGATCTCCTGCTGATGGATACACTCACCCTCGTGCCTTTCTTGCCCCTCAGTTTTGCATATACATCCGAGGTTTTTATACCAACCCCTGCCACCGGCTGTCCTTCAATTTTAACAATCCTGTCCCCGGCCCTGATACCGACCTTCTCTGATGGACCGTTAGGGATGGGATTGATTACAAAAATGGTATCGTTCAGGATATTGAAACTGATGCCTATGCCTTCAAAATTGCCCTGTAAGGGCTCTGACATTGCCTTGACCTCTTCCTTGGTCAGGTAGGTAGAATGCGGATCAAGGTTCTGCAGCATTTCTACGATGGCCTTCTCCACCAGCTCAGATTTGTTGACCGTATCAACATAATACTTATCGATCCAGTTTATTACCTGGCTGAATTTCAATGCTTCATCACTAAATACCTGTCCCATGATCCCTGTCGGAACCATCCATCCGAACAGAAAGGAAAACCAGATAATGCCCAGCCTTTTTTTCATGATATATCCTCCCACACTATGATAAGGATTCAAAGATATAAAAAATGATCAGTCTTTTAATACCTTGAATTGAAAGGTCACCCCGGTTAATTCTGCAAGATCCTTGCCATTTTCGAGGATATGAAGGTCTTCTTCTTCATAATACCAGTCAATCACGGTATCGGTCTGAATATCAGCTATCATCCTCAACTTCTGCAAAATAAAAATCAGCATCCTAACGGAACCGGAATTGTAATAGGTCATTTTGAAGGATACCTTTGGAGCGGGAAAAGAAAACTGGTTCTCAACCTTCCTTATGGCAGCGAGATAGGCATCGAGCCATTCCAGCACAGGCATGTAGAATGCAAACAGGTCTTCCGGGAGGGATATTCCCTCAAATTCGAAAATACCGGCACCGGGATCCAGGAGGATCCTCGGTGTATGGTTTTTCTCAGGAATCTGAAGGATTTCCATAAATCATGGATTTCGCGGTAGAAAGATATAAACAATCCCGGTAAATTTCAATATACCGGGCATACCAATTATCCTGGCTCAATCTCCCTATTCCCACTCAATGGTCGCCGGTGGCTTGGAGCTGATATCATAAACCACCCTGTTGATCCCCCGGACCTTGTTGATGATATCATTGGATACCCTTGCCAGGAAATCGTAGGGCAGTTTTGCCCAGTCAGCCGTCATGCCATCCACCGATGTGACAGCCCGCAGGGCCACGGCCAGTTCATAGGTCCGCTCATCTCCCATCACTCCTACGGATTGAACAGGCAAAAGCACCACGCCCGCCTGCCAGACTTCTTCATAGAGTCCTGTTTCCATGAGTCCGCCTATAAATATATCATCCGCCTCCTGCAGCATCCTCACCTTCTCTTCAGTGATATCTCCCAGGATCCTTACCGCCAGTCCGGGTCCCGGGAAAGGATGCCTGTTCCGGATAATGGGATCCAGTCCCACGCTCTTACCAACCTTCCTTACCTCATCCTTGAACAGCAGCTTCAGGGGTTCAACGATGTCCAGGTTCATCATCTCGGGCAATCCTCCCACATTATGATGGGATTTGATCTTGGCTGAGGGACCGTTCACCGAAACAGACTCTATCACATCCGGGTATATGGTACCCTGTGCCAGCCACTTGACATCCTCAAGTTTGCCTGCCTCTTCCTCGAATACCTCGATGAAATTCCGGCCTATGCTTTTGCGTTTCAGTTCCGGATCTGTGATCCCTTTCAGGTCATCCAGGAATTTTTTACGGGCATCCACCCCGATCACGTTCAACCCAAGTTTTTTATATGTGGCCAGGACCTTCGTGAATTCATCCTTTCGCAGTAAACCGTTATCCACGAAGATACTAATCAGGTGATCACCGATGGCCTTATGCAGCAACATGGCCGCAACCGATGAATCGACACCCCCTGAAAGTCCCAGTACCACCCTGTCGTTTCCCAGTTTTTCACGCAGTTCACTGACCGTTGATTCCACAAAGGAGTCAGGTGTCCACAACTGGCCGCATCCACAAGTGCCGACCAGGAAATTATGCAGGATCTTCCGGCCTTCCGTTGTATGATGCACCTCGGGATGGAACTGGAGCCCGAATGTGCTTTCACCCGTGATCTGGAAGGCACCGACCTCAATATCCCCGGTGCTGGAGATGATCCGGTAATGATCCGGCATCCTTACGATGGTATCCCCGTGGGACATCCAGACCTGAGACCCGCTGCTGACCCCATCCAGCAGGGAGGCTTCGGGATCAACAGAGGCCAAATTGGCCCGGCCGTATTCCCTGCTTGCAGCCGGGGCAACCTCCCCACCATATGCATGAGCCAGGTACTGAGCACCATAACAGATGCCAAGAAGCGGGAGCCTGCCCTTGATGTTGTCAAGGTCGGGTATCGGTGCATCCTTATCCCTCACTGAATACGGGCTGCCTGAAAGGATCACCCCCTTCACTTCCGGTCCCGGGTCAGGCACCTTATTATATGGATGGATCTCGCAATAAACATTCAGCTCCCGCACACGCCGTGCGATCAGCTGCGTATATTGTGAACCGAAATCCAGTATGTAAATTGTTTCCTGCATGTTTTTGAATGGTTAGAAAGGGCAAAGATAATCAATCCACCTCAAAGCGGTCACCGTCATTCACGAGGGTAGTACCAGGGAATATTTCCCTGGCTTCGGTCTCCAGCAGGGAGATGTCTTTATACCTGGAGGAAAAATGGCCGATGAGCAGCCTGCCAACCCCTGCCCCAGCTGCCAGTTCTGCCGCCTGCCGGGCCGTGGAATGAAAGGTCTCATGGGCCAGGGAAGCATCTTCCTGGGCAAATGTAGCTTCGTGGTATAATAAATCAACACCTTCCAGGTGGGGTATGTTCACCTTGTTCGGACGGGTATCTGAACAGTATGCATAACTTCTCGGCGCCGGTGGAGGAAGTGTTAGCAAAGCATTTGGAATGCTGGTTCCGTCCGGCAAGATGAAATCTGCTCCCTGCTTGATCTTCACGATATCCTTTACCGGGATATTATACTCAATGATCTTTTCCTTCAGGATATTTCTTTCCCTCGGTTTCTCCCTGAAAAGAAACCCGCAGGTGGGAATCCGGTGGATCATGGGCAGGCTGAGGACGGTAATGTTTTTATCTTCATGTACCAGGGCTGGTCTCCTGCACTGTATCCTGTGGAAATAAAGTTCAAATCCCAGGTCATTCTGAAAAAATTTCAGATGGTCGAGGACCAATTCCTCCAAACCCTCCGGCCCGAATACATGCAATGGCTCTTCCCTGCCCAGCAGGCTGAAGGACGATAGCAAACCGAAAATGCCAAAGATATGATCCCCGTGCAGGTGGCTGATGAAAATATGGTGGATCTTCCCCAGGCGGATCCTGTATTTGCGAAGCTGCATCTGTGTACCTTCTCCGCAATCAATCAAAAAAAACCGCTCATTCACATTCAGCAATTGAGCGGTGGGAAATCTTTCTGATGTAGGCAGCGCGGAACTGCTACCCAGTATAGTTAAACGGAATGACACAGCCTGAATTTACTCGGCTGCCCTGATCATTTCTTCACCTTCTTGAACTGTATTGGTAATGTTTAATACAGTGTCCAGCTGAGAAATGGTAATCAGCCTTTCAACGGCTTCATTTAATCCCGTCAGTACAAATGTGCCATTGGCATTTTTACAAAGTCGGTTGGCCACAAGAATCGCGCTCAAACCTGAAGAATCACAATAACGCACATGATCCAGGTCCAGTACAATGTTTTTCTCGCCATTTCCTGATACCAGTACGAGTTCTGACTTAAGGGTCGGAGCGATATGTGTGTCCAGTTTTTCCTCCAGCACCTGAATCAATGTGTAATTATCAAGCTTTTCGATCTTGAATTCCATATGCTATTGAATTTTAAAAGTGTGACTATTTATCTTTTGTGGAGTCTTCCTTCGTTTTCTTCTCGTTCTGCTCCATTTCCGATTTCAGCGCGGCCAGTTCGGAAATATCTCCCAGTGTTGTCTTTTCGAGTCCGCTCTTCAATTTCCTGGCAGCACGCTTGGTCTCGGTTTCGGCTGTCCGCTTTTTGGTATCCTCTGTTTTACGCTGCTTGTCTTCGAATAAACGGGTATGCGACAGTACGATACGCTTGGCAGACTTGTTGAATTCAATGACCTTGAATTCCAGTTTTTCATCTGCCTTTATCAAGGATGCATCTTCCTTCACCATATGCTTCTGTGCAACAAAACCTTCAACACCATAAGGAAGCGCAACAACCGCTCCTTTGTCAACTATTTCAATGACCGTTCCCTCATGTATTGAACCCTGTTTAAATACCGACTCAAATACATCCCAGGGATTCTCTTCCAATTGCTTATGCCCGAGGCTTAAGCGCCTGTTTTCTTTGTCAATCTCCAGCACGACCACTTCAATCTCTTCCCCGATGGCCGTAAATTCAGCAGGATGCTTGATCTTTTTTGTCCACGAGAGGTCAGAAATATGGATCAATCCATCCACGCCCTCCTCTATTTCAACAAAGACGCCGAAGTTAGTAAAGTTACGAACTTTTGCGTTATGTTTCGTGCCGACAGCATATTTTTCTTCAATTTTTTCCCATGGATCTGCCTTCAATTGTTTCATGCCCAGGGACATCTTACGCTCCTCCCGATCGAGGGTAAGGATCACTGCTTCTACCTCATCACCAACGTTCAGAAATTCCTGTGCACTGCGCAAATGTTGTGACCATGACATCTCAGATACATGGATCAGGCCTTCCACTCCGGCTGCTATTTCGACGAATGCTCCATAATCGGCCATCACAACAACTTTCCCCTTCACTTTGTCTCCGACCGTCAGCTTCTCATCTAGTGAATCCCATGGATGAGGGGTCAGCTGTTTGAGTCCAAGTGCAATCCTTTTCTTGTCATCATCGAAATCGAGGATCACTACATTCAACTTCTGGTCAAGTTGCAGGATCTCTTCAGGATGATTTACGCGTCCCCAGGAAAGGTCAGTGATATGTATCAGTCCGTCGACACCTCCAAGGTCAATGAAGACCCCGTATGAAGTGATATTTTTTACTGTACCTTCAAGTACCTGGCCTTTTTCAAGCTTGGCAATGATCTCTTTCTTCTGCTGTTCCAGCTCAGCCTCGATCAGGGCTTTGTGTGAAACAACGACATTCTTGAATTCATGGTTGATCTTGACCACCTTGAATTCCATTGTCTTGCTGACGTAGGCATCGTAATCACGTATGGGTTTGACATCTATCTGTGAACCGGGCAGGAACGCTTCAATGCCGAAGACATCAACGATCATTCCTCCTTTGGTCCGGCACTTGATATATCCTTTGATGATCTCATCCTGCTCCAGCGCGGTATTGACCCTGTCCCATGAACGCATGGCACGGGCTTTCTTGTGAGAAAGGACGAGCTGTCCTTTTTTATCTTCCTGGCTTTCGACATACACCTCGACGGTATCACCGACTTTCAGTTCAGGATTATACCTGAATTCGTTAAGGCTGACAACCCCTTCTGATTTAAAGCCTATGTTGATAACGACTTCCCGCTTGTTCATTGAAATTACGGTCCCGTCAACCACTTCAGCTTCGGCGATCGTCGAGAGGGTCTCATCGTACATGTTCTCGAACTTGCTCCTCTCGGCATCCCTGTCCACATCATCGGATTTGCCGAAACTATCCCAGTCAAATTCACCTGCACTGTCCCCCAGGCTTACAGGAGCCGGGGCTGGAGCCTCGTCGGCTTCCAATGCCGGTGTATCTTCGGCAATGGTTCCGGATGTTTTCTCCGTCTCAGCCTCTGTTGATTCAGCATCGGCTGGTTCAGGTATTTCCTGAACTTTCTCAGGCGTTTCGGCTTCTGCCATGGCAGGTTCAGCATCTTCCTTTTCGGCTTTTGCATCCCCGGCTTTAACCTCAGTTTTAGTGGCCTTGCTTGTTTCTTTGGTTTTTGCCTTCGTAGAATCCTCTCCGGATTTTTTTTCACTCTCTGCAGCTTTGGGTTTCGCCGTGGATTTTTTGGCGCTGGCTGCTGATGTTGTTCCAGCCTTGGCAGTGCTGGTTTTAGCATCTTTGGACTGGTCAGTTTTATTTGCTGATTCTGCTACTTTTTCTTCCTGTTTTTCAACTTTTCCCTTTGTCACATTTTCCGGGGTTTTTTCGCTTGCCCCATCCATGCTTTTTGTTTCTTCACTCATTTAACAAAATAATTAATAATTAGTAAGTTAGACAATATGTATAGTAAATTGAGGTGCAAAAATAAGACTTTATTCTTAATTGCACCAGCATTCCGGCAAAATTTGCCGATTATTTTAGGGATTGCTTTTCATATTCCTGATATTATTCATTGTTGAAAATTAGAGAAAAGGTATATCTTTAAGACCAAAACAAGTATGAAAATCACTGTAGTGGGAACCGGATATGTTGGACTCGTCACCGGAACGTGTTTTGCTGAAACGGGACTTGATGTCGTATGTGTTGATATCGACGCAGATAAAATCAATCATCTTAACAAAGGGGAGGTCCCTATCTTTGAACCCGGACTTGACAGGCTGATAGCGAGGAACCTGGAATCAAAAAGATTGCACTTTTCGACAGATTACCAGCAAGCCCTGGCTGAAACAGATGCTGTTTTTATTGCCGTCGGCACTCCCCCCGGAGAAGATGGCACTGCAGATCTCAAATATGTTCTTGAGGTAGCCCGGCAGATAGGCAAGCTGATCACTGAATATATCGTGATTGTAACAAAGAGTACCGTGCCTGTGGGAACGGCGGAAAAAGTCAGGGCTGCGGTACAGGAGGTTTTGGACCAGCGGAAGGTAAATATCCCGTTTGATGTTGCCTCAAATCCTGAATTCCTGAAAGAAGGGAACGCCATTGATGACTTCCTCAAACCTGACAGGATTGTTATCGGGACTGATTCACCGCGTGCCGAGAAGATCATGAAACGGATGTACAATCCTTTTCTCCTGAACGGGCATCCCCTTATCTTCATGGATATCCCGTCGGCTGAAATGACCAAATACGCCGCCAATGCCATGCTGGCTACCAAGATCAGTTTCATCAATGATATCGCCAATCTCTGTGAACGGACAGGGGCTGATGTCAACATGGTCAGAAGGGGTATCGGAAGCGACAGCCGTATCGGCAATAAATTCATCTATGCCGGCGTAGGGTATGGCGGCTCATGCTTCCCCAAAGACGTTAAGGCATTGATTAATACGGGACTTGAATACGGGTATCCCATGCGGATCCTGCAGTCGGTTGATGAGGTGAACGAGTACCAGAAAACCATACTCGTTGGGAAAATAAATTCATATTTCAAGTCGGTCAAGGGCAGGACCCTGGCGGTATGGGGACTCTCATTCAAGCCCAATACCAATGATACCCGCGAAGCACCTGCTTTGGTGGTTATCTCTGAATTACTGAAGGCCGGCTGCCACATCAAGGCTTTTGACCCGGTAGCCATGGATGAATTTAAAACGATTATGGGAGACAGGATCGAATATACCAAAGACCGGTATGAGGCCCTGATTGATGCAGAGGGACTGGTACTGATCACTGAGTGGTCAGAATTCAGGATCTTGAATTACCCCCTGCTGAAGAAACTGATGAAGGAACATGTAGTGTTTGACGGCCGGAATATTTATGATCCTGCTGAAATGAAAGAAAACGGCATTACCTATTACGGGATAGGCCGGAACGTAGACTAAATTGCCTGCCATGAAAAGAATTCTCGTAACCGGCGGGGCCGGCTTTATCGGCTCCCATCTCTGTGAGCGCCTCCTTGACATGGGATATGAAGTGACCTGCCTGGATAATTTCTTCACGGGGACAAGAAAGAATATCATCCACCTGATCGACAACCCTTATTTTGAACTCGTCCGGCATGATATCATCATGCCCTATTTCATGGAGGTGGATGAGATCTATAATCTTGCCTGTCCAGCATCACCGGTACATTACCAGTTTAACGCCATCAAGACCATCAAGACATCGGTAATGGGCACCATTAATATGCTGGGCCTTGCCAAAAGGGTAAAAGCCAAGATCCTTCAGGCTTCCACCAGTGAAGTGTATGGTGACCCGCATGTTCATCCACAAACTGAAGCATACTGGGGACATGTGAACCCGATCGGGATCCGTTCCTGCTATGACGAGGGCAAACGGTGTGCCGAGACCCTTTGTATGGATTACCTGAGACAGAATAAGGTCAAGGTAAAGATTGTCAGGATCTTTAATACTTATGGACCCAGGATGCATCCCAGTGATGGGCGGGTAATATCCAATTTTATTGTCCAGGCCCTGAAGGGCAGGGACCTGACTGTGTACGGTGATGGCTCTCAGTCCCGCAGCTTTCAGTATATTGATGACCTGCTGGAGGGACTGGTCCGCATGATGGAAACCAAGGACGATGTCACCGGTCCGGTGAACATGGGGAATCCCAGGGAATTTACGATCAAACAGCTCGCAGAGCTGGTGATCAGATTGACCAACAGCAAATCCAGGATCACCTATGCGCCGCTGCCACAGGATGATCCCATCCAGCGGCAACCCGACATATCCCTGGCCAACAGGCTGCTGGACGACTGGAAACCAAAGATAAAGCTGGAGGAAGGCTTGCTGAAAACAATTGATTATTTTAAAGAAAGCATTTAAAATGAAAGGAATTATTCTTGCAGGCGGTGCAGGAACACGGCTGTATCCACTGACCAAAAGCATTTCAAAACAGATCATCCCGGTCTATGATAAACCCATGATATACTACCCCCTGTCTGTGCTTATGCTGGCCGGGATACGCGAAATCCTGATCATATCCACACCGGAAGATCTACACCTGTATGAAGACCTGCTGGGGGACGGGCAGCAATTGGGACTGAACCTCAATTATGAGATACAGCCTTCCCCGGACGGACTGGCACAGGCATTTATCATTGGTGAGAAATTCATAGGCAGTGATCCTGTATGCATGATCCTGGGAGACAATATTTTTTATGGACACGGATTTGGCAAGGTGCTGCTCGATACCTCCAAATTGAAAGACGGGGCTGTGGTATTCGGTTATTATGTTACCGACCCCGAGAGATACGGGGTGGTGCAGTTTGACGCTGAAGGGAAAGCCCTGACCATTGAGGAAAAACCCAGACAGCCCAAAAGTAATTATGCTGTGACCGGACTTTATTTCTACAGCAATGATGTCATTGACAAGGCCAAATCATTAAAGCCATCGGCACGTGGAGAGCTGGAAATAACAGATCTGAACCGGCTCTATCTGGAGGAAAAAAGGCTGAAGGTCAGGATCATGGGAAGGGGGATGGCATGGCTCGACACAGGCACCCATGAAAGCCTCCTGCAGGCGTCCAATTATATCTATACCATAGAAGAGAGGCAGGGGCTGAAAGTTTCGTGTATTGAGGAGATCGCCTTCAAACGCGGTTACATTGACAGGAAACAACTGGTCCGGCTGGCTGAGCCCCTGCTTAAGAACCAGTACGGACAGTATCTGATGAATATTGCTGAAGAGAAGATCTTCACTTTTACCATTGAATGATCATATGGAAATCAGGGAAACAGGAATTGAGGGATTGTTGGTGATTAAACCGAAAATATTCGAGGATGCCCGGGGTTACTTTTTTGAAAGTTTCAACGAGTCTGACCTGGAGAAGGCCGGACATCCGTTCCATTTCATCCAGGATAATCAATCCAAATCTGTTTATGGTGTGGTCCGCGGACTCCATTACCAGCTCGAACCCAGGGCACAGACCAAGTTTGTCAGGGTCCTCGAGGGCAGCATCTGGGATGTAGCCGTAGACCTGCGTGAAAATTCCCCAACATTCCTGCAATGGAAAGGGGTTGAGCTTTCGGCAGAGAACAAGCTGCAAATGCTTATACCCAAAGGTTTTG
>LJUP01000397.1 GCA_001303955.1 Bacteroides sp. SM23_62
GGTTTCGATGGCACCGGTTACCTGGTGCATGATCTTCAATTCTGGCTCAATGTTTGAGCAGGAAAGGATCAGCGCAGCAAATAAAACAATCAAGGTGGATTTTGAGGGTTTCATGGTACATCTTTCATTTTTTAATTTACCGGTCCGAAATACTGATCCAGAAAGTTCAGGGTTTCCTTGATCATTTCGCTTTTGGGCACGAAATGGTCTGTTTCATATACATAGAGATACTTGTCTTTTTCAGGGGTTCCCAGCAGGTCATAGAAAGGTTTCACCGTTGTCTCAAAAGGGAAGGAAACATCATATCTTCCGTTCAGCATCAATACGGGCATTTTTATCCTTGACACGTAATTTATAATATCAGCTTCGGGAAGGTGCCTCGCGCTGAATCCGCCTACAAGTAAAATATTTACTTTCACCCGGTCCTCCACGGCAGGAATAATTCCACCCAGGGCACCGCCCCAGCTATGACCGTAAAATCCTATTTTACCGGTGTCGATGTCGGGACGGGTCTCCAGGTAGTCAATCGACCTGCTGAAGTCTTTGGTCCACTTGATCAGCCATTCGGTGTATTGATGTGTCTGGCCCCAAGCTATCTCCTCTCTGTCAGATCTTTCATAGGTACCCTTGTAAACTGGATACATCACCGCACGGCCGTTTTTTAACAGGTAATCCAGGAAGTACTTTGTAAACCTGCTTTTTACAAGGTCCTTTTCCCATAGTGCGTAAGAACCGGGGAAAAATATGAGCGTCTGAAAAGGAGGATTTGATTTCCTGGGCAGATACAGGTAGGATACTACCCTTTCATTTCCATAAGCTGCATTGAAAGTGATTTTCTCAATGGTCCAGTCCTCATGGCTGTCATACCGCTTTTCAACCATGGCCTCCAGGCCGGTGCTGTCATAAAGGAACTGGTTCTTATAAACCTGAAAGATTTCTTCCGGGACTGGTTCTTCCTTGGAATAATCACTTCCATCCCCTAAGTTGATGAGCCGGAAAGCGGATTCCGGAATATGCTCCCTGTCTATATACTGGACACACCGGAACCCGTTTCCCGGGGAACGGTCAAAAGGAGGAAGCTGTCCCCATCTTGAATATATATACGTTGCATCATCCCATGCACCACCACAGATGATCCGGCCGAGTGCTGTCTCATTCCAGCACCACTCCCTGACATTCCCTGCCATATCATAGGCACCAAAAGGATTTATCCCCGGGTAGGTTCCGACCGGTTCAGGACCCTTTCCATTGAAATTACTGACTTGAAATATATTTGAACCAAAATATTTACCAAAAGGTTCCAGGTAAAATCCGGCTCCGCTATCCCAGTGATCTCCTGTGGGAAGACTTTTCCCTGCATATGCTGCATAGGCTGCAGCTTCATACCAGCTTACCCCGGATACCGGATAATCATCCTGTCCTTCCGGATAATCACTGGCCTGCCAGGTGGCAGGACCCGGCCGGCCGCTTTTGTCGGTAAATTCTGCCATGGCTTCCTCCCGGGTCAGGACCCTTCCGTCTTTGACGAATTCATGTTTCCAGTATTCCGGATTGCTGTACCCGCCGTTGTCAACAAACTCCTTGTACTGTTTATTGGTTACCTCATAGCGGTCCATATAGAATCCAAGGTTTTCCTCCAGGAAGACATCGGTCACTTCATCCCAGTATCCTTCCACATATACCATTCCGGAGGGGATTTCCCCTCCCACGGGCAATTTTCTGAACAGGGTATCAAGTTCTGTTGCAGCCACTGCCAGGACATCTTCATATCCTGTTTTCTCCAGTCGCATCAGGTAAAATAAATAATTTGGCATTGGCATACTGTCGATTGGGGTTTTCCCAAGCTTTTCCCATTCCCCTTCAATATCGGCATAATCCCTGATGTATACATCAGCACCCGGAGGATCGGTAAGGATGGTCAATCTTGTATGTACCCATGAGGACAATTCCATGAAACCAGGATTATCCGATAAATATTTTTCAGCCTTTTGCACCAGATTAAAAGCCGCTTCCAAATTAAATTCGTTCCACAATCGCTCAATCTCCGGCAATGCCTTCTCACTGGCCCATTTGATCCTGGCCTGCCGGTTAACATACCTTATTCCTGCCACGATCAGCAATAACAGGATAACCAGGCCCGGTAAGATGATCCTGGACCTTCTGAATGTTTTGGTGAATTTGCCCGGCCAACCCTTATCCTCCAATTCCCGTGAGATATCGGTTTTGCCATCCGGCAATTTGCCGGCCGCTTCCTTTTCCCTGCTCAGATACCAGGCAAGAAACAAGGCGATGGGCAGTCCACAGAGCAGCACAACCAGGATAATGATCCTGACCTGTTCATTCACATTGAAATGCTCGATGAAGTATTCAACCAACTCGATCACGACCCATGCGCCACTTACATATATCACAAGTGCCTGAATGATGGGATTCGAAAGAAGCCTCCGGATGAGGGATTTTGATTTCATTTGTTCACATAAAAACCTTTATGTTGAACGAACCCATATTGGATTAATAATCAGCCTGATTCAAGTTACCATTATTTACGTTACATGTCAAGTCGAAAAAACCACAGATATTATTTCCAGAACAAATATAAATTTTTTAAATTTGTTAATTCTCAGGGGAGAATAATTCTCATCGGCAAATCGTTCAATATTGTATTGATGATCAATAAGATAAGAGATAAGCTGAAAAGCAAAGGGCTCAAGGTAACCCTTCAGAGAATTGCCGTTCTCGAAGCCATTAATAAGCTGAGTAATCATCCGGCGGCTGACAATATCATCGAGTACATAAGAAAAACCCATCCTTCCATTGCCACAGGGACGGTTTACAAAGTCCTGGATGTACTCGTTGATCATGGATTGATAACAAAAGTAAAAACAGACAGGGACATCATGAGATATGATGGGATTACCGAAAAGCACCATCACCTGTATTGTTCAGCATCCGATAGAATTGAGGATTATATGGATGAAGAACTCGATGAAATGCTTGAGGCATATTTCGAAAAGAAAAGGATCCCGGATTTTAAGATTGAAGAGATAAAACTACAGATAAAAGGAAATTTTTCACAATAAAATGTTTAACCAAATTCATTCATATCATGGCTAAAAAGAAAAAGTTAACAACCGCATCCGGTCGTCCTTACTTCGAGAATGAAGATAGTATGACCGTTGGACCGAGGGGTCCTATCCTGTTGCAGGATTATTACCTGCACGAGAAACTGGCCCATTTCAACCGGGAACGTATTCCCGAACGAATCGTACATGCCAAGGGTACTGGCGCTTTTGGCACCTTTAAAGTGACCGCTGACATTACCAGATACACCAAGGCCAAGCTGTTCAGCAAGGTGGGTAATCAGTGCCGGGTATTTGTCCGATTTTCTACGGTTGGCGGCGAGAAAGGCAGCGCCGATACCGAAAGGGATCCCAGGGGGTTTGCCGTAAAGTTTTATACCGATGACGGGAACTGGGACCTGGTAGGCAACAATACCCCTGTGTTTTTCATCAAGGACCCAAAGAAATTCCCGGATTTTATCCATACCCAGAAAAGGGATCCCAGAACCAACCTGAAAAGCCCGACCATGATTTGGGATTACTGGTCACTGAACCCGGAAAGCCTCCACCAGGTGATGATCCTGTTCAGCGATCGCGGGACCCCTGACGGTTACCGTTTCATGAACGGATACGGGAGCCACACCTTCTCCATGATAAACCGAAAAAACGAAAGGGTATGGGTGAAATTCCACTTTAAAACCCTGCAGGGGAACAAAACCCTGACCGGTCCGGAGGCCGAAGCATTGAAAGGCAAAGACCCCGACTATGCACAGCGCGACCTGGTGAATGCCATAGAAAAGGGGGATTTCCCCAAATGGGCCCTGAAGATCCAGGTTATGATCGAAGCAGGCGTTATGGAGCTGAATGAGATCCCGGCAAATTATCATGCTGATGTTGAACAATCGGCATTTGCCCCGGCCCATGTGGTTGACGGAATTGGTCTGTCGCCGGATAAAATGCTGCAGGGACGTATCCTGGCCTATCCCGATGCCCACCGGTATCGCCTGGGTGCAAACTATGAGCAAATCCCGGTAAACCGTCCCATAAACCCTCCGCATCATTATCAGCGCGATGGCATGATGAGCACTACCGGGAATATGGGAGACAGTCCGAATTACTTCCCGAACCGTTTTGATGATATTGAGGCGGATAAAGATTATAAGGAACCTGCCATGAAACTGGATGCTGATGTGGCTGATACCTTTGACCGCAATGAGAACGATGACGATCATTATACCCAGGCTGGCGATCTGTTCCGCAAGGTCATGAACGATGGGCAGCGCAAAAATACCATCTCGAATTTTGTGGGTTCAATGAGCGGGATCACCGGTCCCAAAAAAGACGAGATCATCCAGACACAGCTGTCGCATTTCTACAAAGCCGATAAAGAACTGGCCCTGAGCATAGCCAAAGGCCTGAACGTAAATTTTAAACCTTGAAATAATGAAAGAAAAAAGCATCGAATTGTTAAACAAAGCTGTGGCTGATGAATTGTCAGCGGTCCACCAGTATATGTATTTCCATTTTCATTGTGACGACCAGGGCTACGACCTGCTGGCAGGCCTCTTCAAACGTACCGCCATAGAAGAAATGCTGCACATTGAGAGACTTGCCGAGCGGATTTTATTTTTAAAAGGTGAAGTAGAATTGAAGGCTTCCGCGGCTGTTAAAAAGATACATCAGGTGAAAGAAATGCTGGAACTGGCTGCGGAGATGGAAACGGCCAGTGCCCGTGATTATAATAACTGGGCAAACGAGTGTTCTAAAAATGCCGATTCTGTTTCGAAAAAGCTTTTCGAAGACCTTGTCCAGGATGAGGAACGTCATTTCGACCAGTATGATGTGGAAATGGACAACCTGAAAAAGTTTGGTGACAACTATCTCGCCTTGCAATCCATTGAAAGAAGCAAGAACCTGGCTGCCGGTACTCCGCCTGAATGATCCATCGCTCGGATTATCTGTTCATATACGGCTATTCAGGGCATTTATTAACCTGTGGTCCTGATTAAAATTCAGCGTTCTTCGGGGTCCTGGGGAAGGGGATGACATCCCGGATGTTGCTCATGCCGGTGATGAACAGCATCAGGCGCTCGAAGCCGAGTCCGAACCCGCTGTGGGGAGCCGTGCCGAATTTACGTGTTTCAAGGTACCACCAGAGGTCTTCGGTTGGTATGTTCAATTCATTGATCCGCTGGCTGAGTTTCTCATGGTTATCCTCCCGCTGGGATCCGCCAATGATCTCGCCGATCCTCGGGAAGAGCACATCCAGGGCCCTTACGGTTTTCCCATCGTCATTCTGCTTCATGTAAAAAGCCTTGATGTCTTTGGGGTAATCCGTGATGATCACGGGCTTTTTGTAATGTTTTTCCACCAGGTAACGCTCGTGTTCTGACTGAAGATCCTTTCCCCAGCCTACCGGGAATTCAAATTTCCGGCCTGATTTCTCAAGGATCTCAACGGCTTCGGTATAGACGATCCGCTTAAAATCCTGCTCCAGGACAAAGTCCAGTCTTTCAAGCAGCTCCTTGTCATACATTTTCTGGAGGAACTCAAGATCAGGCAGGCAGTTATCCATGATATAACTGACATGGTTTTTCAGTGAATCCTCTGCCAGATCCATGTTATCATCAATCTCATAAAAGGCCATTTCCGGTTCTATCATCCAGAATTCAGCCAGGTGGCGGGGGGTGTTGGAATTTTCGGCCCTGAAAGTGGGACCAAAAGTATAGATCTTTGACAGGGCCAGTGCTCCAAGCTCCCCTTCCAGCTGTCCGGATACTGTCAGGTTGGTTTCCCTGCCGAAAAAATCCTTCTGGAAATCAACTTCCTTTTCATCCGTTATTGGAGGAGATGCAGGGTCAAGGGTAGAGACCCGGAACATCTCGCCGGCACCTTCCGCATCCGAACCCGTGATGATCGGGGTATGCATGTAGAAGAAGCCATTGTCATTGTAATATTTATGGATGGCATAGGACAGGTGGTGCCGGATCCTGAAAATAGCACTGAAAGTGTTGGTCCGGGGACGCAAATGAGCAATCTCCCGGAGGAACTCCATGGAATGCCCCTTTTTCTGAAGAGGGTAGGTATCCGGATCAGCGGGACCGTAAACCTGCACTTCTTTGGCCTGGATCTCAACCCTTTGTCCCTTGCCCACAGATTCCACCAGCGTTCCGGTTACGGCAACAGAGGCCCCCGTAGTGATCTGGTTGACCATCTTTTCGTCAAAGTTTGGAACATCAAGGACAACCTGCATATTATGGATGGTACTGCCATCATTCAATGCCACAAAGGCAATCTTGTTATTTCCCCTTTTTGTCCTGACCCATCCCTTTAACTGGTAATCCTTCCCAATTTCACCCGCATCCAGGATATCTTTGATCTTTGGCCTGAGTGCTTCCTTCATTGATTTGCGCTGGTTTATATTGAAATACAAAAATAGTTTTTTTTCATTATTAAAAGTTTGATGTAAATTTATTGAAGATTCAATCTGTCTATGGAGAAAAGCCGGAATACCCTTCTTGTTACCTGGGATTACACTGAGATGTCAGAAAATGCCCTGCTGCATGCCATCCGGATAGGCAAGCATGTGAATAACAATATCCGGCTGGTCCATATCGTGGAAGCAGCCAAGGTAAAAAACGTACTGGAAAAAATTGAAAATGAGTTCCAGGAAAAGATTGATGAGCTCAGCAAAATTTACGGATATGAATTGCAGGGGATTGTCCTCACAGGCAGCATTTTCAAACGGATCGCCGAATATGCCAATGAAACAGATGCCCTGATGGTGATTATGGGTACACATGGGATCAAGGGACTTCAGAAATATACCGGAAGCTGGGCCCTGAAAGTGATCGTTGGTTCATCTGTCCCTTTCCTGGTGATACAGGACAAGCCAAGTTCGAAAGACCGGTTCAACAGCATTGTCTTCCCCATTGATTTCAAGGCTGAGAACAAGGAAAAACTCCAGTGGGCGATCTATCTGGGGAAATATTTCAACAGCAAGGTTTATCTGTTCAAGGCACCCATGACCGATAAAGGCCTGGTGAAAAAGGTGAACAGAAACCTGACGTTTGCCGTTAAGTTTTTGATACAGAACAACCTGGATTACGAGATCCATACAGCAAAAAAATCTTCAAAATTTGCCAGAGAAACCCTTGATTTTGCCATTGAGAAGAAGGCAGATCTGATCCTGATAACCACCACCAAAAATATCAGCGTCGCAGACTATCTGCTGGGGGCACCAGAACAGTACATCATTGCCAACAGCAACCGCATTCCCGTGATGTGCGTGAATCCCCGTGCAGCCTATATCAATGTAGGGCAATTCATGTGGGGATCACGCTCTTTTTAGCACATGCGATTAATCCTTTCCTGTTTTTGTGAAAATTTGTATCTTTTCCTCAGAATGCTTAAGCAAAGATTATCACAGAAACTATTACAGAAACTATCCCCGCAGCAGATCCAGATGATCAAGCTGCTGGAGATCCCTACCTTGCAGCTCGAACAGCGGATCAAGAAGGAATTGGAGGAAAATCCAGTGCTCGAGGAAGGTGAAGAGGATCAGCAGCCGGCGGAACAGGAGGGACTGGAAGAGGAAGTAAACCCTGAGAAAGACCAGGACCAGGAAGAATTTTCCCTGGATGATTACCTGAACGATGAAGATATTCCAAGCTACCGGTTAGCCACAAAGAATTATTCAAAGGACGACAAGAAGGAAGAAATCCCGTTTTCAGTTGGGACTTCCTTTCATGAGCACCTGGAAGCACAGTTAGGATTGAGAAACCTGACCGAGGAGCAGGAATCCTTAGCTTTATATATCCTCGGGAATATTGATGAAGACGGTTACCTGAGGCGCAAGCTCAATGCCATCGTCGATGACCTGGCCTTTTCACAAAATATCATTACCACAGAAGAAGAATTGCACGAGATCCTGAAAGTGATCCAGGATTTTGATCCCACCGGAGTGGGGGCAAGGGACCTTCAGGAATGCCTGCTCCTGCAGATCGAGGCAAAAAACATGGAGGATCCCGTTGTCGCCCTTGCACGGAAGATCCTGAAATACTATTTCGATGAATTCACCAAAAAACATTATGAAAAAATCATTACCAGGCTGAATATTTCCGAACAGCAGCTCAAGGAATCCCTGGAGGAGATCCTCAGGCTGAATCCAAAACCGGGGAGCTCATTCAGTGATCCCCAGAACAAGAGCGTGATGCATATCGTGCCCGATTTTATACTGGATAACGATGAAGGGGAACTGCAGTTGAGCCTGAATGCCAGGAATGTACCTGAGCTCAGGATCAGCCAGACTTACAGCGAAATGTTGCAGAGCTACAGCGCCAGCAAAAACAACGCTTCAAGGGAACAAAAAGATGCCGTTGCTTTTGTCAAACAGAAACTGGATTCTGCAAAATGGTTTATTGATGCCATCAGGCAACGGCAGAACACCCTGATACTGACCATGAATGCCATCATCAATTACCAGCATGAATATTTCATCGAAGGGGATGAAAAGTTGCTGAAACCAATGATCCTGAAAGATATAGCAGATATTACCGGATTGGACATCTCCACCATATCCAGGGTGGCAAACAGTAAATATATCCAGACCCATTTCGGCATTTTCTCGCTGAAATATTTTTTCTCCGAAGGACTCCAGACCGAAAGCGGCGAGGAAGTGTCCACCCGGGAGATTAAGAAGATCCTGGAAGAGTGTATTGAAGGAGAGGACAAACG
>LJUP01000086.1 GCA_001303955.1 Bacteroides sp. SM23_62
ACCTCGATACGGTAATCATCCAGGAGGTAGTAAAGCGGACTGATCACATTGCTCACATAGGCTTCCTTCTCCGAGGGTACAATCACCAGGTTTTCTCCATCGTGGGTCAGCACATGGCTCATGTTCACATAAACACTGTCATTCATGACCACTTCCTTGAAGATCACATCCTCAAGGTCAGCCTTTTCCTCGATCTTTTTGAAAATCTCATCCTTCAGGAACTGCACCTTCTGGTACTGGGTGGAATCTCCATCATGGACCACAATGATGGTCTTATCATAATAATCAGAGATATATTCAGCCCAGCTTTTAAATTCCACATCATAACTGGGAGTCACCTGGAATATATATGGATTGTACCGGGCAATTTCCGGATCAGAGGAAAATGGTGAAACCATGGGGATCTCATGCTGCCGGGCATAATCCGCCACGATCTCGAGGTTCCAGAAATTAACCGGCCCGATGATCAGATCCATTTCTTCCATCTCCCATTTCCGGAGGATCTCCCTTGTCCGCTGCGTGCTTCTTTCCGTATCAAAAACATACAGGTTTACAGAATATCCCTTCCCACGCAGTTCGTCAATGGCAAGCAATGCACCTTCATAAAATTCCAGGTACCCGATAATCCTGGGATTGATCATATCCTTCCTGCCATCTTCCTCCTTCCTTAAGATGCCTTCCTCATCCATTTCCATGAGATCCAGTGTATCTTCCTCCACATCCCAATACAGGTCAAGCGGAAGCAGCATGGCAACATGGATGGTGCCCCTGATCGGTTCGGGCCGTATGCGCCTCCACCTGACTTCCGACCAGAATGGTATCCCCAAGGTGTCAATATCCCGGAGCATGTTATCGATCAGCAAGGAATCTGCCGGAAAATCTGTTACTTCTGTATGGAAATCTGCGCGCCTTGGTATTTTGATGTATTCATCATATTGCAGCTCCCCCCATCGAAGCTCCGGATTGAGTTCCTTGATCTCTTCAATGCTGACATCATAATAAAGGGAGAGGCTGTAAAGGGTTTCACCGGCTTTGACGTAGTGATACACGAAGGAATCAGTCGTGAACATATTCTGTGCAGGGGAGGGTTCCCTTCGTTTTGGGATCCTGAGTACCTGGCTGACCTGCAATTCAGTTATGCTGACCTGCGGATTTGCCTTTTCGATCTCGAGCACATCTATGCCATACTTCCTGGACAGGAAATAGAGCGTTTCTCCTTCCTGAACCACATGGTTGAAGTATTCTTCGGTTTGCCTGGTTTCGGATGATTCATCAACCACAGGTTCCGACGGGATCTTAAGCAACATCCCCACCTGGAGTCCCGCGAAAATATCCGGATTCTCGGCGGCGATAACCTTCTGGGAAACATTATATGCCCTGCTGATCCCATACAAGGTCTCCTTTTCCTTTACAATGTGAATGTAATAGACCTTGCCTTCCAGGATGATCTTATCTTCTGACCGGTGGACAGTGTAAGCCTGTTCCTGGGCACTCACCATTGGTATAGTCATCCACAGGACCTGAAAGATTGAGCACAGGATGTAATATGGGATCCTCCGGATCATACAGATTTGAGAAAGTTATTCACGTTGTCCTCTATCCTGGTCAAGATGTCTGAATAATCACCCCTGACAAATTCTTCTCCTGTGATATTCTCGTACAATTCGACATACCTGTCTGTTACCTCCCGTACAAATTCATCAGGCATTTCAGGCAAAACCTGTCCCACCAATCCCTGAAAATCATGATCCATCAGCCATTCCCTCACGAATTCCTTTGAAAGCTGTTTCTGTCCCGCCCCTCTGGCCTGCCTCTGTTCATATCCGTCAGCGTAAAAATACCGTGAGGAATCTGGTGTATGGATCTCGTCTATCAGATAGATCTTTCCATCTCTTTTGCCGAATTCATATTTGGTATCAACAAGAATCAGGCCTTTTTCAGCGGCCATGATCGTACCGCGCTCGAACAGCTTGTAGGTATAATCCTCCATCAGGACATAATCCTCCTCGCTTACCAATCCCATACTAATAATATCCTCCCTGGAAATATCTTCGTCATGCCCTTCTTCTGCTTTAGTAGCAGGGGTGATGATGGGATTTGGAAAACGGTCATGCTCCTTCATGCCTTCCGGCATGGGTACACCGCTCAGGGTCCTCTTCCCTGCCTTGTACTCACGCCAGGCATGCCCGGTCAGGTATCCCCTGATCACCATCTCCACTTTGAAGGGTTCCGCCTTGACGCCAATGGTTACATTCGGATCGGGTGAACTCAGCTTCCAGTTGGGAACAATATCCGCAGTGGCATCCAGGAATTTATTGGCAATCTGGTTGAGGACCTGGCCCTTATAAGGGATCCCGCGCGGCAGCACCACATCGAATGCCGATATCCTGTCAGATACTACCATCACCAGGTATTTATCGTCAATATTGTAAACATCCCTGACCTTGCCCTGGTAAAGATCTTTCAATCCGGGAAAATCGAATTGTGTTTTTGTAATCGCTTCTTCCATTTTGTTATTTGTTATGCTTGGGTTCTTTCTGTGCATTATTGGCCTCAGCATCCTCACGGCCGTAAGCTTCTACTATGTATTTCACAAGCTTATGCCGGATAATATCCCTTGAATCAAAATAAACGAGGGAAATCCCGTTAATATTTTTCAGCAGGTCGACAGCCCGCAGCAATCCGGAATCTCTTTTATCCGGAAGATCGATCTGGGTAATATCTCCGGTCACGATAAATTTAGCATTTTTTCCCATCCGTGTGAGAAACATTTTCAACTGATTTACCGTGGCATTCTGTGCTTCATCCAGGATCACGAAGGCATGATCCAGCGTGCGCCCCCTCATGAATGCAATCGGTGCTATCTGAATGGTGCTGTCTTCCAGGAATCCCTTCAGCTTCTTGGAGGGTATCATATCGTTCAATGCATCATAAAGCGGCTGGAGGTAGGGGTCCAGTTTCTCTTTATAATCACCCGGCAGGAATCCCAGCCTTTCTCCTGCTTCCACGGCCGGACGGGTCAGGATGATCCGTTTTACTTCTCTGTGTTTCAAGGCCCTGACTGCAAGGGCTATGGCCGTGTAGGTTTTTCCTGTACCTGCGGGACCGATGGCAAACATGAGGTCATTCTTCTCACAGCTTTTAACCAGGGCTTTCTGGTTTACGGTCCTGGCCCTGATAGGCTTGCCACTGTCCCCGTACAGGAGTATATTCCCTGTGACTGTCTGGTTGGCAAGGACCTCCCTGCCATTCCCCATCAGGAGCTCCTCTACCTGCTCCTCATCCGGCTCTTCGGTCTGCTTTAAATAATCGATATAGTGGTTCAGGATCTCGTCGAACCTGGCAATCTCCATATTTTCACCTTTGATAATCAGCTCACTGCCTCTAGCAACTATCTTTAACTTGGGAAAATTTTGCTTGATCTTGTCAAACCGGGAATTGTTAATACCAAACAATTTTACCGGATCCACCCCTTCCAAATATATTTTCTTTTCGATCATTCAAAATACATAATATTGATTACTTTTGGATAATGCAAATTAAATTGATTTTTTCGAGTCCGCAATAAAAAATTCTGCCTGGCAGGGACCTCATGAAATGACCATTGTAACCCTCACAACTGACTGGAAGGCAAATGATTATTACGTTGGGGCAATAAAGGGCAAGATCCTCAGTCAAAGCACCCAGGCACAGGTTATCGACATCAGCCACCAGGTTCCCACATTTAATATAACCCAGGCAGCATTTATACTCCGGAATTGTTTTTATAATTTCCCAAAAGGCAGTGTTCATATCATCGGGGTGAACACCGAAGGAGGCAAGGACATGCCCTTTTTACTCGTCGAATATAATAAGCATTATTTCATTGGTACAGACAATGGGATTTTCGGTTTACTGTTCAGCGAGAAACCGGACAGGATCATTGAGTTAAGGTCCCCCGCCGAACTCCGAAGTTTTACCAGCTTCAGCATATTTGCCGAAGCAGCCTCCAGACTGGCGAACGGGGACAAACCCGATTCCCTGGGCAGGGTGGTTAAAAAGTACCAGGAAAGGATCCCTCTCCGGGCAGCCATTGATCAATCGGTGATCACAGGATCAGTGATCTATATTGATTCATTCCGGAATGCCATTACGAATATCACCAGGGACCTGTTCGACAGAATAGGTGATAACAGACCATTCGAGATCTACGTGCAGAGCAACCATTATGTCATTAACCGGCTGAATAATTATTACCATGAGACTGCTCCCGGGGAGATCCTGGCGATTTTCAATTCTGTCGGCCTCCTGGAGATTGCCATTAACAAAGGAAATGCGGCTGACCTGCTGAACCTTTCCACCAACTCCAGCATCAGGGTAAAGTTCAAGGAAAAGTAAAGACTAGATTATGAGTAGTATTGAAGAGCAATTAAAGGTTTTCAGAGAATTGCTGGAAATCATGGACAGGCTGAGGGCTGAGTGCCCGTGGGACAGGAAACAGACCAATCAGTCGCTCCGTAACCTGACCATCGAAGAAACCTATGAACTGGCAGATGCCATCCTGGAGGAAAATCCGGATGAGATCATGAAGGAACTGGGCGATCTCATGCTGCATATTGTATTCTATGCAAAGATCGGGTCGGAAACGGACCATTTCGATATGGCGGATATTATCAGGAACCTGAATAAAAAACTCATATACCGCCATCCGCATATTTTCAGTGACACAGAAGTCAGTGACGCAGAGGATGTCAAGAAGAACTGGGAAGAACTGAAGATGCGCGAAGGGAAAAAAGTCCTCGAAGGTGTTCCCAATTCTCTGCCGGCCATGATCAAGGCAAACCGGATTCAGGAGAAAGTCAGGGCCGTGGGTTTCGACTGGGATGAAAGAAACCAGATCTGGGAAAAGGTCAGGGAGGAACTGAATGAACTGGAAACAGAAGTAAGGAATGAGGACCAGGAAAAAATCGAATCAGAATTCGGAGATCTCCTGTTCTCCGTGATCAATGCCGCCCGCCTCTATGGTGTGGATCCTGAAACAGCCCTTGAAAAGACCAATTTGAAATTTATCAAGCGCTTCGGTTACTTAGAGAAGAATACGCTCCGGAAAGGGCGCAGCCTGAAAGACATGAACCTGGATGAAATGAATGAGATCTGGGAACAGGCCAAGGATTATGACTGACCCTGCCTGCAGATTGAATGTTTAACTTGCAATTTGCATTACCGGCTATTATCTTGTTGTCGATTAATAATTTAAGGCATAATGAACAATTTTCTTTTCGTAATCTGGTCAGGCATAATCACAGGAATCGCTGCATGCAATTCGCAGACTTCACCTGAAATCATGACTGTCCTTGGTCCCATACCAGCCTCAGAGATTGGTACCACCCTGGCTCACGAACACATCCTGGTGGATTTTATAGGTGCCGACAGTACCGGTTTTTACGGATCTGGAAAAAACAAATTCATACCATCCAGGGCCTTTGACATGAGCCCGGAGGAACTTGCCGATGAATGGACAGCCGAATTGATCCCGGCATTGATGCAAAAAGGATTTGATAATGAGGATATAGAACGCCTGCTACATCATAACCCGGCACGCGCTTTCACGATACAAGTAAGGACCATTTAAACAACTTCAGACATGAAAACAATCCAAAGGCTTACTGCATTTTTATGGCTTCCACTGATGGCCATTACCTGCACTACTACCCCTGAAATCCCTGAAAAGATCTTCTTTTATGTCGGATCTTCGGATGGATCCATAGAGCGATCCATCTTTCTTTGTGAACTTGATTCCACGAGGGGGCAGTTAGCCATTGTGGATTCATTCCCGGGCAGTAAAGGATCATCTTACCTGGTGCTGTCACCCGATAAAGATTTTCTTTATGCGATTGACGGGACCCAATCCGATCCGCAGAAAAAGTACCCTTCAGTAGCATCCTTCCAGGTGACAGATCCCGAGGGCAGGCTGCAAATGATGAACAGGCAATCCAGTGAAGGCAGGGGGATTTGCCATGTTTCCTGCCATCCGGGTGGTTCACATATCTTTGTCGCCAATTACTCGGAAGGGACCATAGCGGCCTACCCCCTGGGGGATGATGGCAGCATTTCCCCTGCCTCAGATATCATCCAGCATACTGGGACCGGTCCCAATGCAGGAAGACAGACCCAGGCACATGCCCACCATATAATTCCGGACCCGTCCGGCGACTATATACTGGCCACGGACCTGGGAGCAGACAAGATATTCATCTACAAATTTGATCCTGAAAGCGGTACACTGACACCAAATCCCGAGCAGGCATTTTTCATGGCCGAACCGGGTGCGGGTCCCCGGCACCTGGCTTTCCACCCCACAGAACCCTACCTTTTCATTGTCAATGAACTGAACGGGACGACGACCTCCTGCAGTTATGATCCACAAACCGGCCGGATGGAAGAGATCACTACAGTAAGTAACCTGCCGGCAGATTTCAGCGGGAATAATTGGCCCGCAGCGGTCCGTGTGCACCCCAATGGTCAATTTGTCTATGCCTCGAACCGCGGCGATCTGAACAGCATTACTGTATTTCAGATCAGGGAATCAGGAGCGATAGAACGCATCCAGATCATGGAGGACGTACCCACACATCCGCGGGATTTCAACCTCGACCCTCATGGTAAATTTTTACTGGTGGCAGGCCAGCAGGCTGACGAGATAGAGATCTTCCGGATAGACAGTAATACCGGAAAACTCAGCCGGACCGGGCAGAAAATTCAAATGAAAGCACCTGCCTGCATACTGTTCATTGATTGAGCTACTCCAGTCTGATTTTAAATACCACCGCCATTTCATCCGGTGCCACGGACGGAGTCAGTATGGTCAATCCGCTCTCAGTTTGATGCCAATCAAGTCCGGTCTCAGATCCAAGCATGGTTACTTCCTGTACATTCATCGGTTCGGGCAGGTTCTCTGCGGCAAAGGCTTTGAGCTGAATTTCCTTCCCGGCACCAGGCCATCCCAGCACAGTGGCATATATGCGCTTATCCTTCTTCGTATAACGCACATCATCTGATGAGTACACAATTTTCAGGAAATCCCTGTGGAAGTTGAAATGCCCTTCAGGTTCCTTTGTAGGCCCTTCCCCAAATGTATACCATGGCCTTGTTCCGTAGATTGCCTCACCGTATTTATCCAGCCAGTCCCCGATATCAAGCAATACCCGTTGCTGGATATCCGGGATGGTTCCATCAGCTTTGGGAGATATGTTCAGCAACAGTACTCCATTCTTGCTGACAATATCAATAAGGACATGCAGGACATCCTTTGATTCCTTGATCTCCAGGTCCTCTGTATAGCACCAGCTCCCTTTGCTGATTGTTTCATCTGTCATCCAGGGTTCCAGGCCTATCCTGTTCTTCCTTGATTTCTCAAGATCATCCACGCTGAATTCAAGCGGGAGATCATCCTGTTTGCGAACGATCACAACATCCTTTTTCCACTTTTCAGCCTCATTAAAGTAATAGGCACAATATTCCTGCCGAATGGTATCAGGTATTTTATCAAGTACATAATCGAACCACATGATATCCGGCTGGTACTGGTCAACCACCTCTTTCAATTTGGCGAGCCAGACTTCCTCAAGCCACTGGGACTCCGGTATATTCCCATACAGGTATTTTAATTTTTCATCATCCGAAGAGGGTGGCATTCCCTTAAAAAACGGATAATGGCTGAACCTGTATCCAACATCATTCGAATCGACCGGAATGCTGTCATGGCGCTGGAGCTGTTTCGCATGGTGGAAAGTGGTTATGAATTTCAAATCCCGTTCCCTGATCGCCTCTGCCAGCTCACCCGTGATATCTCTTTGGGGTCCCATCTGTTTCGCATTCCATGGAGTGGCTTTGCTGTCCCACATGGCAAACCCATCATGGTGTTCGGCTACGGGTCCCGCGAAACGTGCCCCGGCCTTTGCGAAAAGGTCAGCCCATTCATCTGCATTAAAATTTTCTGCTTTAAACATGGGAACAAAATCATGATATCCGAATTCTGATGGATGGCCGTAGGTGGCAAGATGATGTTCGTAGATTGGATCCCCTTCAAAATGCATCCAGCGTGGATACCATTCGCTGCCAAATGCCGGAACGGAATACACCCCCCAGTGGAAATAAATTCCAAATTTCGCATCCCGGAACCATTCCGGAGCGGCCTCATGTTGACCAAGGGATTCCCAGCTGGGTTCATATTTATCGGGTCCTGAACCTGGTGAGAAGGCTGATAGAAGTAATCCAAATATGCCATACACAAAGATGGACATTGTCTGAAAAAGGGAAGATTTATTATTTTTCATCAAATATATTAATTGGTTCTTTTTGAATTGAATCACTCAAGATACCCAATCGGGGAATCAAATGCTAGTCCCTAAGTTCAATCTTGAAAACCAACGCATGCTGCAGATACGGCCTGGATGTCATTGTAACTTCCAGGCCAGGATCAGCTGTTTCCCATATGATCTGCTGGTCCGATCCCAGCAGGCTGACCGACTGTATCGTACCAGGATGAATGCCATTTTCCCGGTTCAGTGACCGAATGGTGATGTTCAGGTCTTCCGGAATACCCAGAACAATGGCATACAGTGAGTTGCCCTTTTTGGTGAACCGGATATCCTCCGCTGTATTGTCGGGATTTTGCCTCTCGTTCAGATGGCCTTCAATTACCCTGGTCGGACCTTCCCCGAATACTTTCCAGGGGCGGGTGGCATAAATTGCTTCACCGTTTAATTCCAGCCATTGCCCCATTTCCAGCAACCTTTGTTGCACCGGTTCAGGTATTTCTCCAGCAGCAGTTGGCGTAATATTCAACAGAAAACACCCGTTCTTGCTTACCACATCCACAAGGAAATCGATCAAACGGTCTGTCGTTTTATAATCGGGTTCCTGCACATCACACCATGAACTCCAATCCACAGAATCGTCCGTGAGCCATGGAAATTTCTTAAGTTCACTCATCCGGGCCCGTTCAAGATCCAGTACTCCTGCCCAGGGTTTGAGGTCATGATGTTTATAGGTAACCACAACTTCCCGGTCCCATTCAAGGGCCCTGTTATAGTAATAGCTTAAAAATTCAAGCCGGTAGGTGGAGTCTATGATATTCAGCTTACTGTCGAAATAGATTAGGTCGGGCTGATACTTATCGATCACTTCGATCACACGCGAATACCAACGTGTGTTGAAATGCTCATCGGGCAAGGGCAGGATGGAATCCCTGGACCCGCTCCATGCTGTAGATGGAACGATCGGTCCATAAAGGTCCCTGAATTCCGGATCAGCTGTCCCGGTAAATGCATCCCAGGTAGGGTACCAGGCATAAAGCCACTGGTGGTGGAACGTTGTGATGAACTTCAGTCCCTGTTCCCTGATGGCCTTTTCCAATTCACCGACAATATCTCTTCTGGGTCCCATATCCATGACATCAAAGCGGGTGAGATCGCTGTCCCACATCGCAAATCCATCTGCATGTTCGGTTACCGGTCCGGCAAATTTCGCCCCGGCCTTCTTAAACAGGTCCACCCATTCCCCTGCACTGAATTTCTCTGCCGTGAACATAGGGATAAAGTCCTTGTAGCCAAATTCATTCAACGGACCGTAGGTTTCCGTATGATACTTGCGGATAGGATGATCCGGAACGTACATATAATGGGAGTACCATTCGGTTCTATATGCCGGGACAGAATATATACCCCAGTGAAAATAGATACCGAATTTTGCATCCCTGAACCACTCAGGTACCTGGTATTGCTTCAATGATTCCCAGTCGGCAGTGAAATTCACTGCTTGCTTAACTGCGGAAGGCTTGCAAGCTGAAATAGCTAGTAATAATAACAGGCCAAGATTTCTCATGTGTCATATTGTTTATATTGTATTCGCAAGTCCCAAGATAATCCAGGAAAGTATCAGGATAATATTGCCGGCATAAAGGTATTTTACGGGTACTTTCATGCCCTTCCACTCACCAGTTCTGAGTCCCCATACATTGGAAACAATCAATGCAAGTGCCATAAACATTATCCATCCTGCGATCGGACCGAGATCTCCCATAACGGCAGCCCCCTGGCCGTATATACCAATGGCCGCAAACCAGCCAATGGCGGTAGCAAGCATTACCAGTAATCCCCTGCCGGAACCCGTGGTTCGATAATCCTTGAATGATCCGTTTTTTATCAGAAGAAATACAGCATATGCAAAATTCAAAATAAAACCACCCGATAATACAAACAGCCAGGCGATAAGGCTTCCGTTGGCTTTTGTTGCGCCTGTCTCTGCAGCAACGTCAACAACCGGCAGGGCTTTGCTGAAACCTATATTAAAAGAAGCCGTTGATAATCCCCCGATAAGCGCCAGTATAATGCCAATCCTTGTATGACCCTCCCTGACAATCTGGTCTTCGCCTTTCCCCTGGTGTTTTTCACGCAGGATACCGGCCCGGGTTATCAGGATTACACCGGTGAGCATTACCATGGTACCGGCAACAACTGCCACAACCAGACCGGTTTGGAGGTTATCCAGCTGAAAGAAGGGTATCAGGGCCCCAACCGATGAGGCAATGCCCATGTTAATGCCATAGGATAGAGACATCCCGATGTATTTAATGGCAAGTCCGAAAGTGACTGCACCAATACCCCAGCCGGCTCCATATAGAAAAGGTATCCATATGACATTTGAAGGTATTTTATCAATGATGGCTTTCAGATCCGGGATTACAATACTGACCCATATGAAGGGGATTACGATCATTCCAATAAATGAAAAAGGAGCCCAGAATGCTTCCCAGCTGAGTGGTTCCGACCTTTTTAGACCCAGTGCCCATGTCCCCTGGAAGATCCCGGCTGCGAGAATCAATATTAATCCAACAAGTAATGAACCCATCATCTGATCTGTAATTAATGAAAGAACATAGCTTCAATATTCTGAGGAGGGACATCCGGCAGGATAGCTTCATGGCTGGGAGAGATCACCAGTCCACTCGGGAAGAGTGAAATCAGTTCCCTGACCCTTGCCATAACTTGATCAGGAGTTCCCTTAACCAGCAGGTTCTGTGCATCCACACCACCGCAAAAAGCACCTCTGCCACGGAATTCAGCACTGAGTTTCTCAGCATCCATATCCCTTGCCAGGGCCTGGATCGGATGTATAATATCTGCGCCCATGTCGAAGATTTCACCGATTATCGGGTAGACCGATCCACACGAGTGATGCATAACGGTGAACCCGTAGGATTTGGCCTGTTCAATCAGCTTGCGGGTACCCGGGAAAACGAGGGCTCTAAGGAACTGGGGACTGATAAGCATGGCTTCCTGGCTTCCAAAATCATTGCCGATCACCACAACATCCAGTTCCCCTTTGACGGATTCATAAAAGACCTCACCGGCCTTCAGGTAGAAATCTGTAATCCGGTCGATAACAGCCTTAAACATTTCCGGATTCATCATGGCAACTGTCAGCGCATGTTCCATTCCGAATGCAGAGCAGGCATCCTGGAAATGGGCCGACCACATAAAGGCCATGCTGATCTTATCCGCAGGTATATCCTTCACGCGCCTGAGCGATTCCTTCCGATCTATGAGCCTGGACGGATCCGGCCAATCAAATTTCTCAACATCCGCTGGATCATCATAATCTTCGAAAAAACCAGGGGCCGTCAGCGTGCGTTCATCCTGAGCTCCTCCCGGTCCTGATTTTCCAAAATTAAGGGCACATCCAATATCAAAATATGGTGGATTATCGTAAGGAACCATGACAGGCCAAACATCATCACCGATGATTTGTTTCAATTCTGTTTCTGAGGTAGCACCGAAATATTTTAACAACCCGGGGATTGCTTTCCTGACCGGTAAACCCATCCAGCTGGCAGGCCTGTCAACAACTTCATTTTTGATGGTTGCAAAGAACCTCTCTCTTGAATCCATACTTTAATACTCATTTATCATGTACAGAAAGACCAGTTGCGATCAGTTAAAAGCCTGCTTTCCACCGTTGAATTTTGTGATCATTTTTTAGATCCGTATAAAATGTGTCTTACACTATGTTCAGGTAAGTTGCAATAGGATCTTCATAACTTTCCCGGGATCATCTGCCCATTCTTTAAAAGCCTGGCCGGCTTCCTCAAGTTTTACTTCCCGGGTGATCATCCGCTCAAGTGGAAACTGGCCCTTTCCCAAATAAGCTATCACTGCCCTGAAATCTTCAGCGCTGGCATTCCTTGAACCCAGGATATCAAGTTCTTTTTGCACAAAAAATCTGGTTGCGAAAGAAACTTCCTGCCCAGCGTATCCTATGCATGCCACCCTTCCTGCAAATGCAACCTCATCCACGGCCGCCCTGTAGGTCACAGGATTACCGGCAGCTTCAACAACCACATCCGGTCCACCGCCAGTAAGTTCAACAAGCATGTGATGCAGGTCGGATGTCTTGGAATTTATCAAAAACCTTGCGCCTAAATTCTTGGCAAGCAATAGCTTATGATCATCAATATCCACTGCAATTACAGTTGCACTCCTGGCAGCAGCTCCGACAATGGCCCCAGACCCTATCATACCGCAACCCAGTACCATGACGGTATCCGATTTGCTTACCCTTGCCCGCTCTATGGCATGGAAGCCTACTGTCAGGGGCTCCACCAGAGCAAGCTCGAGAGCTCCAAGTGCTGGCGCTTTTATGATCTTTTGCCAGGGTACAACCAGGTATTCCTGCATGGCACCATCGCGCTGCACACCAAGTGTCTGGTTAAACTGGCAGGCATACTCCCGTCCCCTCCTGCATGATGGACACTCCCCACAGTTGGTATAGGGAACGACCGTGACCGCTGTTCCTGGCTCATAGCCAGGAGGAACATCAGGGCCTTTATCCGCAATTACCCCTGAAATTTCATGTCCAGGTACCCGTGGATACTGGACCATCGGATTCTTCCCCAGGTAGGTACTCAGGTCAGAGCCGCAAAAACCAACAGTATTCATTTTGAGGAGTACTTCTCCCCTGCCTGCTGCCGGTTTTTCCAGATCAACAACCTGGATTTCTCCTGGCTTTCTTATCAATATTCCTTTCATGCACTAAATCATCTATGATCCGAGATATCGATAGTCCGGATCAATGAGTCCGTCTGCTTTCAAGTCCGTCCAGAATGCTACGGGTATATTTCGTTGGAGTGTTTCCACATTGCGGTTCATTTTCTCCGGTTTACTCGTATTCAGTGCCATGCTGACAATGGCCGGATGAGACATGCTGAAATGGATACAAGCATCACCAGGCCTGACCTGATGCCTGGCACATATCTTGTTAAAGTTTTCCCGCCAGGGAAAGATGATCCTGCCCTTGTCACTTGCTGGTGATATATCCTGGTAATCAAAAAGGCCACCTCCGGTCAGGAATCCCCCGTGGAATACAGCCGAGTTAATGATGCCCACTTTATCACCATGCAACTTGTCGATAAATGTAAGCAATTCAGGGGGATGATGGAAGATGGTAAAGCTGTTGGCCAGCATCACCCAGTCAAATCGTACATGTTCATACAATTCCCTTATCGTCTTCCAGTCCTTCGACCCTATCCCTACTGCTTTAACCTTTCCTTCCTTTTTCAGGTCGAAAAGCGCCTGGTAAGATTCCAGGATCCCTCCCAGGCGTTTTGCCCTGTCTTCATCTCCTCTCGCGGCGAACAGGTATTCGTCCGGATCATGTACGGAAACCAGATCAGCCCTGTAGGTGCCGCCAAGTAATTTGTTCCCCTGTTCATGGCATTTGACAATGCCATCATAGCTGAAGGTCTGGATAGCGTCATTTTCCAGGTCAGCCCAGGCACCCGGTTCAAAGGTGGGTTCATCGGTTACGAGGGGTACCCTGTACCATCCCAGTTTATTGCTGATCACTATGTCTTCAGGGGCAATCCCCAGGTCGGCCAGTCCCATGCCTATCATTTCCAGGGCAAGTCCCGCTCCATACTTACCAGCAGAGTCAATTACTACGGGTTTCTCCGTACATTCGAACCATTTCTGCATGAGGGCCAGCTTGTCTTCATATGGAAGTGCCCTGTACAGGTTTCCCAGGTAGCTTGTACCGTAAATGATCCGGGGTACATTCAGGCCGGTTTTTCCAAGCGGTTTTTTTTCTGTCAGTTTCACTGATATCCTGTTTAATTGGCGCCATGCTTGCCTGGCAATCAGTTTAGCCCGACCCATGCCTTGTTCTGTAACCGTAAATGGTAATGACTACAAAACAGATAAATGGCAGTATGAATGAGACATTTTCCGCATGCATTGAGTATACCATTCCTTGTTTAATAATCGCCCCTTGCAGGGGAGGCATGACAGACCCTCCCAGGATGGCCATGATCAGGCCGGCGGCACCGAATTTGGCATCTTCTCCAAGTCCCCTGAGTGCAATCCCATAAATGGTAGGGAACATCAGCGACATACAGGCGGATACTGCAACGAGGCAATACAATCCAGCAATGCCATTGATGAAAATGACACCGATGACCAGCAGGCCCCCTCCAATGGCCAGGGACATCAGCAATTTACCGGGCTTGATGTACTTCAACAGGAAAGTACAGATAAATCGGCTGGTTACAAATATAACCATGGCTACAATGTTATATTGCTGTGCCAGGACTTCGGCCTCCTGCTCTCCCATACCCTCTTCCATAAAGATCCTTGTCCCGTAGTGGATGATGAATGTCCAGCACATGATCTGTGCACCCACATAGAAGAACTGGGCAATCACCCCTTCCCTGTACCGGGGAAGGCTGAAAATCCTTTTAAGGGTAGGCAGGAAATTGATGGAATGATGCTGGTCCGCATTCCTCGGCATCCTGACCATGGCAATAATGACCAGCATCACAAGGATGACAATGCCAATCACAATATAGGGATTGGCCAGTATCCCCAGATCATGTTCTTTAACCGCCTCAAATTCAACAGGGGACATTCCCATTCGCGAGGATGTATCGCTAGGGTCCAGCCGGGCCTGGATAAAGTTCTTGGCAACGAACATGCCTGCGAGGGACCCCATGGGATTGAAGGATTGGGAAAAATTCAAGCGCCGGGTGGAAGTCTCTTCCGCACCCATGGAAAGGATGTATGGATTGGCACTGGTTTCCAGGAAGGAAAGTCCGCAGGTAAGTATAAAATAGGCAAAGAGGAACGGCCCGTAAACACCAATAGCGCTGGCCGGTATGAACAATAATGCACCCGTGGCATAAAGTCCCAGTCCCACAAGTATCCCGGCCTTATAGCTAAACCTGCGAATAAATATGGCCGCCGGAAAGGCCATGGCAAAATAACCACCATAAAAGGCTACCTGTACGAATGATCCCTGTACGGGATTCATGAGAAAAATCTTTGAAAAGGCCTTTACCATCGGATTGGTAACATCATTGGCAAAACCCCATAAAGCAAAACATGAGGTGATCAGGGCAAAAGGTATTACATATTTAGCTTCCAGGAACTTAACTTTATTCTCAATCATAGAATATGTGAGATTTACAGGTTGATCAATTCATCACATTGCGTGCCAATCAACCGGATCCATCCGGGCATAACCAGCTTTGGTGAATGGCCACAAGTGAAGATGAGCATCAATGATCAGATTAGTCACCAAGCTTATAGATCCGTTCTATCATCTGCCATTTTTCACCTGCACTGGCTTCGGACGAGGTTTTCTGGAATCTGGAGACATAGGCTTCCCATTCAGACTGCCGTGGCTTGGCGGCCAATGCTGCCATGGCTTTGTCATGATCAAAATCCGGTATGGTGTCCATGATCATGAACAGCTGGGTCCCCGTGATGTATATCTCCATGTCAAGGATACCAACCTCGATCATTCCCCGGGTGATTTCCGGCCATACCGCCCCTTTTCCATGTACCCTCTTATAATCCTCAATGAGTTTTGGATCATCTTCCAGGTTAAGGGACTTGCAATATCTCTTGAATTCGATGTAACGGTTTTCGGATGGGTATTCCATGCTTGGCTGGTTGTTGTGCAGGCCTGGTTAATAACTAGGATTTTGCATTGTCCTGGTCACTTTTCTTTGGCGGACCGGACGCTGCTGGTTTTGCTTCTGTCTTGTCAGCAGGAGCCTTTTTTTCGGCAGGCTTCTTCGCTGGTTTTTCCTCATCGAACTTCAGCAGGTCATATTTTAAAAGCTGGTTATACCAGGTGAGGACTTTTTTAATGTCGGATACATAGACCCTCTCCCGGTCATATTCGGGAAGGATTGCGGAAAAATAATCCTTCAGCTCGTCAGGGTCTGATTTCGGAGAGATGGCTTCCCCTCCGTTCTCATATTTGTGAAGGCTTACCAGTACCTCCTCAAGAGGGATCTCCTTCTCCTCGGTAAAAATGGCTATATCCTCCAGGGCACTGACCTTCATGGTGGCGAATGCGTTCATTCGCTTGCCCGTTTCCAGTGATTCCACGATGACCCCGTTCCGGGCCTGGGAAATAAATCTGAACAGTCCCCCGTAACCTGAGATGGCCATCAGGTCTTTCAGGTAGCTTTGCTTTTCTTCCTGCTCCTGAATTGTTTCAGGATTTTCAGCTTTTTTTTCTGCTGCTTTTTTAGGTTTTGCTTTTTTCTCTGCCATAGAAAGTAAAATTAATTCATCTCACGGTCCTTTTTAATGGTTTCATAGGCATCCTTCACCTTCCTGAATTTCTCCCCGGCGGCTTTCCTGATATCCTCACCCAGATAGGCCACTTTGTCGGGATGATATTTATTGGCCATTTTACGGTAGGCCTTCTTGACCTCATCATCGCTCGCTGAAGCATTGATCTCCATGATCCTGTATGCTGCATCCGTGTCCTCATAGAACATGGCTTTGATAGACCCCAGGTCCTTGGCGGAGATCCCGAGATACCCTGCAATCCTTTCAATGACCTCGACCTCCCTGGGATGCACCTTCCCGTCCGCCTTTGAGACGCCAAAAAGGAAATGCAGCAATTGCAGCCGGGATGAATGGTCCAGGCGTTGCTTGATCTGGTAGCATACATCCCGCAGGGGGATATCCTGTTTCAGCAGGTCACGCAGGTACAGCATGGCCTCCTGCGATGCCGCCGCACCGAAACTCTGGGAAAAATATTGCCTGACATATTCCAGCTCGGATTTCATGATCCTTCCGTCAGCCTTCATAACGGCCGCGGTCAGCGTCAGCAAGCTCATGGTAAAATCCCCGTGGGTGGTCCCGGTAAAAACACGCTGCGGTCCATCCTTACGGTCAAACATCGATCCGACTAAGAATCCCAGTACGCCGCCCAGGGGACCCAGCAAGGCCCAGCCCAAACCACCACCTATCCATTTACCATATTTTCCCATTGCTTATATCCTGAAGTTTCAAAGATAAATATTTCCTGCTATTCACGCTTTCTTTACAGCAAGATCCCTGATTATTTCATCCACCTTGAGCACTTGCGGAATAACCAGATCATTT
>LJUP01000087.1 GCA_001303955.1 Bacteroides sp. SM23_62
CGATGAAGGCCGGATTGGTCAGGCAGACAGCTTCAGGGAGATGATACAATTCATAAACCCTGAAGAATAAGATGAAAGTTATTCGTCTCAAGTCCATAGACATCCTCCGGGCACTTACCATGCTGCTCATGATTTTTGTAAATGATCTGTGGACCCTGACCGATATCCCGGAGTGGCTGGGGCATAAAGCTGCCAGTGAAGATGGCATGGGACTGGCAGATGTGGTGTTTCCGGCCTTTCTTTTCATTGTGGGACTCTCCATTCCCTGGGCCATTGAAGCGAGGATCAACAAAGGTCAATCCAATATCCAGGTTCTCAAACACATTGCAGAACGGTCTGTGGCATTACTGGTAATGGGTGTGTTCATGGTTAATCTCGAAAATATTAACGCTTCTGATTTACCAATAAATAAAAACTACTGGCAGATCCTAATGACCCTGGCATTCTTTATGATCTGGAACAATTACCGGGGGAAAGTGTTCGGCAAAGTCTCGCCCAATGTTATGAAGATTACCGGATTGGGCATCCTAATCTTCCTGGCTGTCATTTATAAGGGCGGCTCAGCCGATCAGTCGCACTGGATGAAAACCCACTGGTGGGGTATATTGGGACTGATAGGTTGGGGTTACCTGGTAAATGCTTTGCTGTATCTGGGACTGAGACACCGGCTGGGATGGATGGTGCTTGTTACGGTTGTTTTATATCTTTTGAATATCAATGAGTTCATTTCACCCTTTGAGTTTAAGCTGCGGATCGTGGTCAGTGCCTCAAACCATGTCAGTGTCATGACCGGCATGCTGGTAACCATTATCCTGATCAACCTGAGAGAAAATGGCCGGATGAAATATCTGATCCCGGTCCTGGCGGGACTATCCCTGCTGTTGATCTTATTCGGTTTCGTTACGCGGCCCCTCTGGGGGATCTCCAAGATCCGGGCCACGCCTTCGTGGACTGCCATCTGTGCGGGCATCAGTACAGCCTCCTACGTCCTTTTGCATATAATAGCTGACAGGCTGAAAATGACAAGGTGGGCAGATATTATTGCTCCGGCCGGGTACAGTACCTTGACCTGTTATCTGATACCCTATTACGCATATGCTCTCATTTCCCTGGCATTTTTACAGCTCCCGGGATTTTTTATCGCCGGCACAGTCGGTCTGATAAAATCATTACTGTTTTCGCTGTTGATTATCCTGATAACCGGATGGCTGGGGAGACTCAAAGTTTCCTTAAAGATCTAAAGAAAAAAGCCTGCTAATATTCGTTTTCTCCCCGTAACATCATGATGCATCTGATCATACCCCGCGTGTTATGGTAGGTGGTTTTCCAGATATGGCTTTTAGGTCGATTCTTACTTTCCGGATAGGTATCCAGCCCGTTATTAAACCAGCCCCCATATTCCTTGTCAATCAGATAGGTGTCTATATGCTTCCATGATTTCAGGAATTTTCCATAGTAGTCGTTTGGATCTTCCGGATAAAGCTGGTGCATCATCAGTAATGCATTCATTCCTTCAACCTGCCCCCACCAGGATTTATGATTATTGATAATCTTGATCTTTCCTTCACTTATGATCCCGGCATCATAAAAACCTCCCGCCATTTGGTCCCAGCCTGATTCCAGCGAATGATCAACCAGTCGCTTGGCTATTTTGTGTGTTTTTTCATCCTCACACAATCCCAGAAAATGGGCTGTTTCAAGCAGCAGATATGCTGTCTCCACATCGTGGCCATAGGTATAATGGGATGTGAATCGAAAATTCCTTTCGGACAGATCGTTCATGCTTTGGGGAGTTACAAGCTTCCAGTCCGGATAAAAATACAGCTGAAGGTATCCATCGGGATGTACGAACGTGTCACGGATCAGGTAAAACATTTCTTCCAGCCTTTCCCGGACCAGGCTATCCGGCCATATCCGGTAAAGCTCTGTAAATGCTTCCATCAGGTGGATTGAACTGTTATAATCTTTCAACCCCCTTGCCGGGGAATCGCGTTCACCGGTCTGATTGGGCTCATCTGCATGGTAAGGGGTGCCATTACGTCTCAGGAATTCAAAATACCCTCCATGTTCCTGATCATGTCCGTGTTCCTCCATCCAGAAAAAAGCCTTTTTTACCAGTTGAAGTGCTTCCTGATCATTGCTCATTCTGTAATATTGAGACAATCCATATACTGCAAAAGCCTGTCCGTAAATGAGTTTATCGTTGATACTTCTGGCAGTCTGTGTGCCATCTGGCTCACAGTATGCGTGGAAACCTCCATATTCCTTATCCCACATGGCATCCCTTAAAAACCTGAATCCGTGAGCCGCATACCCCAGGAATTCTTTTCGTTCAGGATAATGCTCATAGATAAAGGCTGTGGACCAGACATGGCGTGCCTGCTGCACCAGGGCTTTCATCTGTGCATTTTCAGCCACCGTCCAGTCACGTTCGAATGCTGATATGTAACCCCCGTTTATAGTATCAATATTTAGCGGATACCAGGGATCAATAATGAATTCAAAGAGGCTATTTTCCAGCGTATCGGCCAATAGGGCTTGATCTGACAGATCCTGTCCGGAATGATTTCCCGGCCTGCTGCCGGAACCGCAGGCAGATAACATAATTTGCACAAGCATTAAGATTGAAACCGGAAGGATGTTTTTTCTAAATTCCATTGTATTTACGATATAAGTGACAGAGGTTATTTTAGGTTAAGTTCATTTGTGCACGTTGCCATTCAGGGCCTCTTTGAAGAAAGCTCCCACGCCGGTAAGTTCATAACTGTCCCATGACTGCAGCATGCTTGGGTGCCATTCCGGGTCAAAGACCCAGCACACCCAGCTGATGTTCCTGGATTCCAGGTATTTGATAATCCGGTAACCATAATGATCCTCATCAATGGTATCTTCCTCGCGCAGCCAGAAACTCAGCTCAGTGGCAACCACAGGATAATTGTCTGCGGCAAACCCAAAATTCTCTTCCCACTTGTTTTCCCAGGGCGGACGTCGCTTCATGGGATAGGGATGAGTTACGTAACCTATCCCCTCCGCATCGATAGGATCATACCTGATGTGGGTGAGGTCATAGGCCCAGTCAAAACCGGCAATAAGGGGGATTGTTTCTTCATCAAAAGACCGGATCAATTTGATGATGTTTTCATTTATTTTCTTCCATTGGGCCCAGGTCATGCTGCCCAGCTGTCCACGGTAAAGCGTGGGTTCATTAAAAATTTCATAGAAGGCAACGGTATTATGCCCCCTGAAATGCATGGCTATGGTGCGCCAGAATTCATAGGTCTCCTTTTTTGTTGTATTGTACATGGGATTTTGAAAGAGCTCCATGCCAAGGTTCCCTATGGAATGCCAGTCGATGATGACATATATTCCCAGTTCAGTACACCATCTCACTGCCTGGTCCAGCAACTCCAGGTATCCCTTGGGCGTCCTCTCTCTCCAGGCGATGGGGTGGACAGGGATGCGACAGACAGTTGCTCCCATATCCTTCACCTTTTCAAAATGCTCCTTGTTCCAGTGTCCCTGGTTCTCTATCTTGTCGGGATCAGAGATCGCCAGTCCGCGCAACAGGAGCGTATCCCCCGCTGAATTGACAAACCTGTTTCCTGCAACCCTGATCAGGGGCATTTTCCGGGCAAACGTATCTGCTTCCGGCCTGAACCAGTACCCTTCGTTCCACCAGGCATGATACTCAGTATCTTTACTTTCTTGTGCATGTACTGGCCGGTCAATGTTTGCCAGTAGCACCAGCAGCATTATCAGCATAAATTGTTTCATAGTAATAGTTATTTTAGTACCGGATAGTGTATATATGGCTCATGAACCTCCACCCAGGGCAGTTCTTCATGGGTCAGTACCTGTTCACTTTCATATAACGCAAGGTAACTTCTGAAGTTTCTTCCAAAGCCTCCCGGCTCTCCCCAGCTCATGAACCAAGTCCACCTGGGCTGTTCTTTCAGTTTTTCAAGGGAAGGAGCGGTACCGACTTCTCCCAGGGCGATTGGTTTTTCGCCCGCAATTTCCAGGAGCTGGTCGTAGTTCACCTGGTTGAAACCTTCTGAATATACATCTGTGGCGAGGATATCTACATACTCATCTCCCGGATAATATGTCCCGTGCGGATCCACACCTTCCTTGAATTCATTGGTGTTATATACCCATATCAGGTTGTTCAGGCCATGGAAGTTTACAAAGCGGTCATACATCATCTGCCATAATTTTTTATAACCATCATCTCCTCCTTTCTTGCCCCACCAGAACCATCCCCCGTTCATTTCATGGTAGGGGCGCCAGAGAACTGGAACCTTTGCATATTTAAGCTGCTTGAGAAACCAGGCAATGACATCTACCTGGGATTGCCAGCGTTCATTCAGTTCGGTCCCGGGTGTCACCAGATCCAGCCATTCCTCATCAGTAATTTGCCCCTGGATCGATTCACGGAAAGTAACAGGTTCATCCTCGGTGGGAGGTACGGCATGCCACATGATGGTGATGATAAAGCCTTCGTTGTGCCTGCGGATGGCCTCATCCACGATACGCTGCCGATAGTTGATACCATCCCAGTATCCCGGGTAACTGAATCCGAAATCCTGGCCAAACAGGGCCGGATAATGCCCGGTCCTTCTGTGCACCACAGAGAGCCTGGTGGATCCTACCAGGGGAGCGCAGTGCTGTCCTGAGAGGGTTTGCTTTCCGGAGATGGAATAAATAAACGCAAGCAATGCTACCGCCTCCTCGGAGGCATCAGGTGTTACAGGTCTTTTACCTATTTCCTGTGAAAAACTGTTCATAAAAAAGGCCATCAATAATGCTGATGTTATCAGTGATTTGAATTTCATAATAAATAATTATTGGAGTGTCACTTGCCAGTATTGTGGTCTTATGATTCTAAATATTAAATATCAGGTTTATAGGACTTTTTGCCTGGGATCTTTGTGCGGATACTCAACAGATAGGATCCGCAAGTAACAAACAGGGTTTTTAAATCCTTTCCCCCGAAAGTGCAATTGGTAATGGTATCCTCCGGCGTTTCCCTGAAAGCCAGCAGTTTCCCTTCCGGGGATATGACATGGATTCCGGGACGTGTATCCAGTGTTTCAGATGTTCCCCGCTGTTCATGAAGTCCGGCTGCCACATAAAGGTTACCTTCTGTATCAACGCTCATGCCGTCGCCGCTTCTGCCCGGATAGAAGTTGTAAAGTATGCGTTGATTGGATATGGAACCATCGTCGTGCAAATCAAAAGCCAGGATGTTACGGTTATGGTTCTCTTCAGCGTGGGCTTCAATTACATAGAGTGTCTTTTCATCAGGAGACACAACGATTCCATTTGGCATTTGGACTTGTGGTTCTGTAAGTAATTGATGTATTCTGCCATCCGGATCTAACCTATAGACGGATCGCTTATTTTCTTTCTGAAGATCAGGGTTAGATGTCCTTGAAGAAAAAAATATTCTCCCACTGGAGTCAAAGTCCAGGTCATTCAATGACTGTAATGCCTTGCCATTAAATTGATTGGCAACAACCGTAACTTCCCCGGTTTTCATATTTGTTCTGGTCAACCTCGCCGGCTGACCTTCACAAACCAGCAAATCTCCATTCATGGTAAATCGCAATCCGTTCGCACTGTTGGAACCTGTCCTGAAAACTGAAAGTTTATTTTTTCGCGGATCCCATTTAAGGATTTTCGAAACCCGGATATTTGTAATATATACATTGCCCTCCCGGTCCACCGCTGGTCCTTCTGTGAATACCTGTTCATCATATATCCTGGTGATAACCTCAAACTCCCCCAAGTACTCATCAGCATTAAGATTATCATAGGGGTCAGGAGTCCTGCCGGTTTGACCAGATACCAAAACCACAGAAACTAAAAAATAAACAGCCGTTGTGCATGCTTTCAGCAAGAAATGCTGCCTATTATTCATTTATGCTGATTTTAACTAAACAATTTAGCCAAATTTACTGTTTGGTACAAATGTAAAAGGCCGCCCCTTTGGGGGCAGCTCCTTTTCATTTTTAGCGGGGAGTGGTGAAAAAGCATGAATCACCATCTTTGACCATGCTACAATTGATCGATTATGCCTTCATAATTAAATCCAGTAATTTACGATCCAGCTTATGTCCATGCCAGTCCTGATAATCCACATCTTCTCGTCCGGAATCCAAAATACCAAAACTGCCCCTGAAATTCCATAATGCAAAACCAATACCGTTCGATGTAAGTATATCAACCACATCTCCAAACCAGGCCAGAAAGATATCATGAGGTGTTTTATTATAAGAGCCACTTTCACCGCAATGGACACCTGTACCAGATTGAGCAAGTTTGATCCATGGTTCGTAAAACTTTTCCAGCATTTCTCTGTGTAAATACTCATCACCTACCTGCCCTGGATATTTAAGTGGGGGAAGATTTTCAATATCCTTCATAGCCCAGGGTGCTTTATAGTGTGATATGATCCCGGGATAATATCCGCGACAACTCTGTGCAATGGGTAAGTGTGTAATTTCGGGAATGACTTTGGACCCAACCTGATTCCCATCTGCAATTACCAGATGTTCCGGATTCTGCTTCCATATTGCGTTAGCTGCTCTCTCAACCACTTTTGCGTAAAGCTCGCCAGGCACTATCGTCTTTTTGGAATGTTGATTATTCATGTCCTCAATAACGGCTGGTTCGTTCAGCAAGTCGAAGCTGATCTTGTCACGGGAGATGTTTTTATAGCGGTTTGCCCACATCTTCCAATGCCAGTAGAATGCTTCCTGGGCTTCTTTGTCTTCCCATAGATTATATGGCTCATGAAATCCGGCATTGATGCAATAACCAGGTGCACGGTGCAGGTTGAGACTTACATGAAAATTGTATTTATGTGCCATGTAAACCAGTTGATCAACACGTTCAACAGCCTCTTCATTAATGCAATATACCTCTTTAGGGTTAATGTCTCTGCTTCTGTCAATATCCAGGTAGGAGGGATAAGCCATTGGGATCCTGACAAAATCAAAACCCCAGTCCGACATCCACTTGAAATCTTCTTCTGCAGTTGCTTGACGGGAACTGGCTGGGTTCGGTGAGAAGAAATCAAGCAGGTTGAATCCTTTCCATTTGGGGAGCGTATTCTGTTTATATTTTATGCCATTTGACAATGCGAAAACAGAATTACCCGCTACACCCACAGCTACGGTCGATAAAGCTGCCTTTTTTATGAAATCCCGTCGATCTGATTTTGTATTCATACTTTTCTGTTAGCCGGCTTAAGAATACTGGATTGGTTAAAGTTAAGTGATGGTTTTGTAGTATCAAAACTGAGTTCTAAACGAATAGCTGAAATATACCTGCTCAGTGCATTAACCAAGATGAGCCATGTACCAAAAAGAAGTTGAAGATCTTTTCCTGTTTTTCATGTTGGTTGATTGTAGGAATGATTGTTTCAGTAAGCAAACCCTTATGAACTATGGGAAATGCGCCTGGTCGCAGTAACGGGGAGAGGTGAAATATCTAACTTGGTATGATTGCAGAATATTGCCAAAGTATTTGCTTTTTATCATAGTTCTAGACCTATTCATACCTCAGTGCCTCAACCGGGTTACTGGTGGCGGTTTTCCAACTTTGCCAGCTTACCGTTAGCAATGCAATTACAAGTGCCAGAACACCAGCCAGCAAGAAAATCCACCAGCTTAATATGATTCTGTAAGCAAAATTTTCCAGCCATTTGGTCATGAAGTACCAGGCTGCCGGTGCTGCGAATACGAAGGCAACTATCACCCATTTGATAAAGTCTTTGTTCAGCATCAGCAGGATTTCTACAATGCTGGCACCATTTACTCTGCGTATTCCAATCTCCTTTATTCGTTGTTCAGTTGAACTGAGCACCAATCCAAATAATCCGAGGCACGAAATAAAAATGGCAAAAACAGAACCGTAGCGGAAAATCTTTTCAAATACCATTTCCGTTCTATAGAGGTTCTCCACTTGCTGGTCGATAAACTCAAATTCGAATGGAAAGCTTGGCGAGACTTCATCCCAGCTTACTTTAATCTGGTCCAATATTTCGGTTACTGTATTAAAATCTCCGGCAGCAAGTTTTACATTTACACTAAATAGTTGTTGATCTGCACAAAAAATCACCAGAGGTTTTATCTGGTTGTGCAAGGATTGAAAATTAAAGTCTTTCACAACGCCGATAATTTTATTTGTCACCCCTCGTTTCTGAAAAAAGGCATCCATCGGATTCTCAAGACCAAATTCTTTTACTGCCGCTTCGTTTAAAATGGCAGTGCCAACATCGGTTTTTAAATCCGAGAATTGTCTGCCCTGCACGATTTCAAGTCCCATTAAATCAATATAAGAAGCATCAGCATTTTCAGCTGCAAACCACACTTCTGTTTCCACCCCATTGTAGACCAGGGGCCTTCCCCAGTTTTCACCGATATTTCCGGGATACCACCTGGAGAACGAAACTGCTTCAACGCCCGGTATTTTTTGAAGCTTATCTTTTAAAGTTGCATTTCTTATTTCCGGTGAAAGTTTAATATTGATCACATTTTCGGTGTTGAATCCCATGTCTAAATTTTTCACGTGCGAAAGTTGTCGGGTAATGGTTAATGTGCAAATAATCAGAGTTATAGAGATTATAAATTGAAATACAATTAAGCCTCGCTTCAGATTAATTCCCTGATAGTGGCTTTTAGATTTACCTGTTAACAGTGAAATAGGCCTGAATTTGGATAAAGCAAATGCCGGTAAAATTCCGGCGACAAAACCAATAACCACTGCAGCACATATTAAAACCAGCCAATATTGAATGGATGAAATCGGAATTTCAGGTAATGTAATGACAGACAGGCTGTTTATCGAAGGAGTAATCAACCAGGCTAAAAACAAGCCAAGGATCATGGCGAAAAGACTGATAAGAATCGATTCACCCAAAAATTGGTTAACAATCCGCCATGGTTCTACTCCAGCAATCTTTTTTATGCCAACTTCGTTTAACCGTTTTGACGATCCTGCCATTGAAAGATTAATGTAATTTATTGTGGCAATCAGAAGAATCAGTAAAGCAATTGAACCAAGGGTGTAAATAAGTTTCAGGTTTCCGTGTTTAAAATTGTCACGGATGGAGTAAAAATAAACTTCATCGTAAGGAAGAAGGGAGAATTCACAATCAACGTCTTCGGGAATGATTGGCCTGAGTTGCTCACTCATTTGTTCAGCCAGATGCTCAGGATCCTGCCCATTTTCCAGAAGAACGTAGTTTTGAACATTTTGGCAAGACCAGATGCACTGGTCAATCCAGAACATCATTTTCCTGGCAGTAGCAAAAGAAACAGCTGCCTTAAATTGAATGTTGGAGTTTTCAGGCAGATCCTTAATCACTGCTTTTACTTCTACCAGGCTTTCACCTAAATAATCCACATTCGCTTTTAACGCTAAAATTTTCCCAATGGGATTTTCATCGGCGAATAACCGTTTCGATTCGCTTTCGGTGAGAATGATTGCCTGAGGTTCTGAAAGTGCATTTTTAAGGTTACCGGAAACCACCTCAAAACTGAAAATGTTTGTGAAATTGTTGTCGGTGAAAATGATTTCACTTTTTATCGATTCGTCGTTTCCATACTTCAAAACGAAATAATTCTGCATGCCGGATTCAACCAGCGTAACATATTTAATTCCAGAAAAATGGTCTTCAATAAGCGAAGCCATTTCATAGTGAACATGCGATGCATTATTATTCTGAACCACATAAATATCCTCCAGGTTTTCATGGTATTTATCGGCCTGGAACTCCTGGTAAGTATAATTGAATATTATTATGGCTACAGCCAAACCAGTCCCTAATCCGGCAATATTTAATGCAGAAAGGAGTTTGTTTTTCCTGAAATTTCCTAGGGCTGTTTTTAGGTTTAAAAAATTCATTATTTAATTATTGTGCTGAACTTTGATTTTAATTTTGTTTCATTTTTTCGAATTACAACTCTCATTCAATCAAAACTCAAGACCTATTCATACCTCAGTGCTTCAACCGGGTTTCGAGTTGCTGCCATAAACGTCTGCCAGCTAACTGTAGCCAGTGATATAAAAACTGCTATTACTCCTGCCATAGCAAATATCCACCAGCTCAAACTGGTTCTGTATGCAAAACTGTTTAGCCAGCTGTTTACTATATACCAACTTATGGGAATGGCAACTACAAAGGCAATTACTACCCACTTTAAGAGATCTTTGTTAAGTAGAATCAAAATATCAAAAAGCGCTGCTCCATTTACTTTTCTCAGGCCAATTTCTTTGGTTCGTCTTTCGGTGGAATATCTTGCCATGGCAAATAGGCCTATCATTGTAATAAACAAGGCAATACACATTCCCCAGGTAACAATTCTCCCGGCTCTTATCTCGTTTTGATATAGTTTATCGTAAGTATCATCAAGAAAATGGTATTCAAAGGGATGCTCTGGATTTACCGCTTGCCATTTCTCTTTTATTGCTTTTATAGCCGATTGTGTATTATCTGAAATGCGTATCATCAAAACATTCCCACTTTCTACCTTTCTCAATTTACGATACACCTGTGGGTCAACCCTGTTATGCAGCGACTTTGTTTTTATGTCTTGTAATACTCCTTTCACGATTAACTGCTCATCCCCCTGAAATATAGTTTGGTCAATAGGGTTGTCTAATCCCAAAGCACTTGCTGCCTGTTGATTTATCATTACATAATTTAAAGAATCGTGGTAATTTGAAATATTTTCACCTGCTACAATTCGAATATCCATCAGGTCCAGATAATTATCTTTGATACCGCATATTTCCATTATATAAGGGTTTTCTCTTGTCTCTGGAGTAGAAATACCAATCCCCTGGTTCCAATCAGGAGGAATACAGTTTTTGGCAGTTACTTCGACAATTTCATGGCTTCTTTCTAATTCTTGCTTTATGGTTTCATATGACTCTGAAAATGCACCGGTTGCATCAACATAGACTACATTTGATTTATTAAAGCCAAGATCGGCACTTTGTACAAAACGCACCTGCCTTTTAATGGATACCACAGTAACCAATAATACAATGGAAGCTGCGAACTGAAGGATAACCAAACCCTTTTGTAATACAGAAACGTTATTGCCATTAAACTTACCTTTTAAGGTAGTAGCAGGATTAAACTTTGTTAAATAAAAGGCGGGAAAAGTTCCTGCCATAATAATTGTAAGAATAATTATTCCAAATAATAGAGAACAGAGATAAACATTTGAAAAATCGAAGGCTATGTTTGAATTTGCCAATTGATTAAACACAGGCAAAAATAGACTTGCGATAACAGTACCTGCTATTGCAGATAGCAAGACATACAGCGATGTTTCAATAAAAAACTCTCTGATTAGAGATCCCTTACTGGCTCCATTCGCTTTTTTTAACCCAATGGACTTGGCTCTTAAAAAAGAGGTGGAGATGAAAAGATTTGTGAAATTAATACAGGCAATGATTAAAATGGCTATGGCCATAAAAAGAAATATCATAACAAATCGTTTATCGCTTTTCACGGCATAATCGAATCGGAAATATTCTGTATTAAAATGAATATCGCGTAAAGGTTGAAGAAAGTGGTGAATGTCAATTTGGGTATACGGAGGAAAGTTTTCCAGGGCCAACTTTGTTATGCTTTTCTCCAAATCTTCCGTCTCTGCGTTATCGGCAATTTTAATATAAGTGCCAAACCCATCCCTTTGTCCCCAGCGGCTGTTGTCTAATTCGGGAACGCCCGATATAGCGCACAACGCATCAAATTGCAAATGAGAATTATTTGGAATATCAAACATTACTGCCGATACCTGCCAATCTCGATTATGAACATTTACCGTTTCGCCAATTGGGTTTTTGTCAGCAAAATATTTTGTAGCAAAACGCTCTGTAATTACAATCTTATCGGGATCCTTAAAACAGCTGTTAATATCACCAATTTTAATTGGATAACTGAAAAACTGGAAGAAATTGGTATCTGCAAAATAGATAGACTCTTCATAATTAATAACCTCTCCAACCTGAAAGCGTTCCTTTCCATTGGTTATAATTCTGACAGATTCCTCAATTTGCGGGAAACGAAACTTTGCCTCACGGCTCAAAGGTCCAAATACAGAGCCGATTTTAGCGGTCTCGTTATTTAAAAAACCCTCTCTGCATACTCTGTAAATCTTATCGGCATCAGCATTGAAATGGTCAAATTTTATTTCGTTTATAGCCCACCAGCCAAGTAATAAAGCTATGGCTATACCCAGGCTTAATCCACCAATACTTAAAAAGTTGGTAGTGCTATGCTTAAGAAGATTCCTCTCAAAAATGCTAAATATATTCATGACTATTAACGGCATTACTGATTTCAACATGATGGTTTCCTTTCCCCTGAATAACTTGTCCATCTAACATATGAATGGTGCGGTGTGCGAATCCGGCATCGCGGTCGCTGTGCGTTACCATAACAATGGTTGTACCCTCTCTATTCAGCTCTGAAAGAAGGTTCATTACTTCAATACCATTTTTTGAGTCAAGGTTACCTGTAGGCTCATCGGCAAGTATTAGTTTGGGGTTAGCTACCACGGCACGGGCAATGGCAACACGTTGCTGCTGACCACCCGAAAGTTGTTGTGGAAAGTGTTTTGCACGGTGACCAATTTTCATACGTTGCAAAACCCGCTGCACCCTTTCCTTACGCTCTTTGGCTTTCATATTCAGGTAATTAAGCGGAAGCGCTACGTTTTCATAAACATTGAGCTCATCAATCAAAATAAAACTCTGAAAAACAAATCCAATATTTCCTTTTATGATTCTGGATCTATGTCTTTCTTTAAGATTACTTACTTCGGTGCCATTAAACTGGTAGTTTCCTCCACTCGGATTATCAAGCAATCCGATGATATTCAATAACGTTGACTTACCACAGCCCGAAGGCCCCATCACAGCCACAAATTCTCCCTCCTGCACGTTAATATCTACCCCATTTAATGCAAAGGTTTCAACCTCTTCCGTTCGGAATACCTTGGTTAGTTTATCTGTTTTTATCATTTTGTAAATGTTGAATGAATAACCTACAATGTCCAACTGGTATGCCACAAATCCCACACTCCTCATTTACTGTTTATTACGGTTATTGTTAAGACACAAATGTGTAAATTAATTTTACACCCCCTGTTTGTTTATTTAACATTGTATTAATTTTACATTAAACAAATATTCACTCAGAAGCTTTTCAATGTCAAATTCAATGGTACTGCAGAAAGCCATTCTTTTATTGTAATAAGAAACTGAACCAGTGAAAGGAAAAATACTTGTCGTTGACGACAATAAAAGCGTACTTACGGCTCTCGAGATGCTGCTTCAAAGCGAGTTCAAAGAGGTTTATACGTTGAAAGATCCTGGCAACCTGATTTCAACCATCCGGCAGAATCAGATAGATGCAGTTTTATTGGATATGAACTTTAAAGCCGGTATTAACACAGGTAATGAAGGAATACACTGGTTAAAACAAATTTGTGAAACCGACCCAACCATCAGTGTAGTTTTAATAACTGCTTATGGAGATGTGGAATTAGCCGTTAAGGCAGTAAAGGAAGGTGCATTCGATTTTATTTTAAAACCCTGGGACAATGCAAAGCTAATAAGTACATTACATGCAGCTTTAAAACTTAGAACAAGCAAGTTAGAGAATAAGGGTCTTCGTGAAAAAACCAAAAGTCTTGCACAAGAAATAACGCCACCTGAACGAACTATTATTGGCCAATCGGCCTGTATGAAAAATGTTTTTGAAATAATTAAAAAAGTTGCCGTTACGGATGCCAACATTCTACTTACTGGCGAAAACGGAACGGGTAAAGAAGTAATAGCCCGTGAAATTCACCGGCTTTCTGTCAGAAATAAGGAAATAATGGTGTGCGTTGATATGGGTGCCATTAGTGAGACACTCTTTGAAAGCGAGTTATTCGGTCATATGAAAGGGGCTTTTACCGATGCCAAAGAAGACCGGGCTGGTAAGTTTGAAACGGCAAACAAAGGCACACTTTTTCTTGATGAAATAGGCAATTTAACCATTGGATTACAGGCAAAAATACTTGCAGCTTTACAAAACCGATCGGTGACCCGAATTGGCAGCAACATTCCGTTTCGCATGGATATCCGATTAATTTCAGCAACAAATAAGGACTTGCAGACGATGATTGCTAACGGACTATTTCGCGAAGACCTCCTCTACCGTATTAACACCATTACCATTGAAATTCCGCCTCTTCGCGAACGTGGTTCTGATATCTTAATGCTAGCCGAATTCTACTTAAACAAGTTTGGATCAAAATACAATAAACCCAGCCTGGAAATCGGCCAGAAAGCAAAGCAAAGACTTATGAATTACCCTTGGCCTGGCAATGTTAGAGAACTCCAACATTGCATTGAACGAGCTGTAATTCTGGCCGACAAAGACGAAATTGATGAAAGCAACCTGGCACTGAGCAGCAACACTCAACTAAGCAGCAGTCTTTCATTTCAGACTCTTGAGGAGATGGAAAAACAGATGATTTTAGCCAGCATAGAAAAAGAGAATGGAAACATGAGCGCTGTTGCCAAAAACCTTGGTATTACAAGGCCAACTTTATATAATAAATTAAAAAGGTACCGTATATAAATGACAAACAAGCACTTCTATAGGGCAATAATCATCCGGTTAATCTGTATAGTTGGACTTACAATCGCAGTATCTTATTTATTTTTTGTCAAACATCAATTTATATGGAGTGCTGTTATAATGCTTATTGTCATAAGCTTTGCATTAAACACCATTGCATATTTCAATCAAGTAAATCAATGGATAGCTTCTTTTTTACTGGGCATTGAGAATGAAGATACTACACTAAAAATCCCCCAAAAAACAGGCAACAAAGCCATTGATGAGATATTCAATGGTTTGCATCGCTTAAATGAACTTTTCAGAAAAACGAAAATTGAAATTGGAACTCAAGAACAGTATTATCTCTCGATCATAAACCAATCAGCAACAGGTCTATTTTCAGTTAACGAACAGGGCAGAATAATAAACATTAACCCGGCGGCAGAAAAACTTACCGGCCTGATCGCTTTTCATCACGTAAACACGTTGTCCAGAATTAGTGACACCTTGCCTGATTTTATCTTAAAAACAAAAAACGACCATAAATCGACATCAGCCATTTTCGAGAATCAAAAAGGGCAGAAACTTTTATTCAAGATTACACAAATTATCACTCCAGCCGAAGTGATTAAACTTGTAGTTGTAAGCGACATAACCAAAGAATTAGACAGTCGTGAAGTAGATGCGTGGATAAAACTAGCCCGTACCTTATCACATGAAATAATGAATAATGTTGCTCCAATTACCACACTTTCACAAGTAACACTAAATTATTTTGTTCGCAATGAGCAGGCCGTTTCTTCAGACAATATAAGCCAGGAAACGGTGAACAAAACCATTAAAGGGCTCCAGGTTATTGAAGAACGCAGCTCAGGTCTTATAAAATTTGTAGATAATTATAGAAAATTTACCAAATTACCTGAACCCGATTTACAAAAAGTAGATTTAATTAAGCTTATAAGTAAAGTGCTTATGGTTTGCAGCGGTTTTAAAAATTTTGATGAGGTACAAGTGGAAGAACACCTTCCTGATTCATTATTCACAATTACTGATGACAATTTACTATCGCAAGTTCTTATTAATTTAATTAAGAATGCACTCGAAAATCATGGTGAAAACAGAACCATTGAAAATCCTATTATTCAAATAAAAGCTAGTAAGGAGACGGACCGCATCAAAATAGACATTTGTAACAATGGTGACGAAATTCCGCCTGAATTAAGAGAACAAATATTTGTGCCTTTTTTTACTACCAAAGAAAACGGTTCTGGCATTGGCCTGAGTTTGAGCAAACAAATTATGCTAAAACTGGGTGGCGATATTATATTACGGACAAATAGCCGGAACTTTACCTGTTTTACCATATCATTGCCAAAATAAAATGGAACCAGAGTGAATGCTTTCTCGCAAAGGTCAGTAAAGCAAAATATATCCAAACCAGACCTAGAAAATATTGAACTATGACCGGCCATGGATATTGAATTCCCTGTTTGCAGTAAAGCGTTCATTTTCATGGAATAAAGAGGGTAAGAAAAGGGAGATCCCCACCGTTTCTGGTGGGGATCTATATTTTGTAGCGGGGGCAAGACTCGAACTTGCGACCTTTGGGTTATGAGCCCAACGAGCTACCAGCTGCTCCACCCCGCAATCTTGAGTAATTTCAGTGTGCAAATGTACATCAAGAAAACGTAAAGTCAAAAAAATCGGGCCTGTTTTCCAATTGATTTAGTGGTGAGATATATCAACCGTGGTGATATATCTCAACATAAAAAATGTATCCTATATATTTTTTTTACGTTTACCTTTCTAAATCTGAAGGCCTTACAGTATATATGCGACTTTTCAGACACAGTATTATTCTGATACTGTTCACCCAAATAGTATCAGCAGTTAATTCACAGGAATGGGCACTCCCAGAAAAAGGAATCCTGGACCTGCGAAATTATGATTTTAATGAGCACTGGTATCTGAAGCTGGATGGTGAATGGGAATTTTACTGGGAATCCTTTATTGATCCTGATGCATTTGCCAAAGACCAATTTCCGGAACCTACCTTGTTTGTAGTTGTGCCTGGCTATTGGAACAATTACAAGCATGACACGATTGATTTTAGGGGTGAGGGCTATGCTACCTACCGACTTCGAATAATCCTGCCCGAGGATTTTACTTCGGAAATTGGATTCGATATCCCTGTCTTTGATGCGTCATTCAATTTTTATCTGGATAATGACCTTGTCTGGTCAAATGGCAAACCCGGGGATTCCTGGGCCCACAGCGAAGCAGGCTATGATCCCGGCAATATTCAATACAGACCATTGTCAGATACCATGCAGGTCCTGCTTCATGTTTCAAATTTTCATCATCGCAGGGGTGCATTCTGGAGGTCAATGCAAATCGGGCATCCCGATAAAATGGCAAAAATTGAATACAGGCACAGGTTTATCAGCTTTTTATCCATCGGATTCCTGCTTGCCTTTTCCCTTTTCTTTTTCTTCTTTTTCATTTTTTACCGGGAGGACAAGATTATACTGTTCTTCTCCCTGGTACTGGCCGGGATATTTATAAGGTTATTGCACACAGATCTGTATCCGATTAATTATCTGATAAATATACCCTGGAATTGCCTGATACGAATGGAATACGTTGGTTCATTCCTGGCTTTCTGGGCAGGCCTGTGGTATCTTTATCTGCTTTTTCCTGTCCGGTACATGTTACCGGTATCCCGCATCAATACCCTCCTGGTTATTCTTTCCGTCCTGGTAA
>LJUP01000088.1 GCA_001303955.1 Bacteroides sp. SM23_62
GATGAAATACAATGGGTGTACTACAGGTAAATATAAAGAAACCCAAGGCAGTGGATTATACTATCCTGTTCCTGCTGGTTGGTGTTACAGGGATACCTTTTTTTAAGGTCGGCGATATAACCTTTTTGTTTCTATCCCTTTGTTTGGCAGGATTCGTTTTTATTTACCGTAAATTAAAAATAGACAGGTTCTTCATTGTCTTCTTCCTGATTTATCTTACAGTAATGATCGCCCAGATGGTCAAATTCAATTATTTGCCACTGACTACATACCTGGGCGTATTTATCAGGATAGTCCTTGCCTATTTAACCGTCAGGATCTTGGGCAGGAATTTCACAAAGTATTATGTTGATATCATGTATGTTCTCGCCATAATAAGTTTCTTTGTCTATGTACCACAGCTGGTCATACCAGGTTTTAGAAGCTTCTTAATCTCAAGTATTTCACCGCTTCTCAGAAATCCACTGGATTCGGGAGATCTTTGGTATGCCCCTGATGTCATTCTTTTTGTGTTTAACTCAGGGGAAGGCGTGTACAGAAACTGCGGGGCATTCTGGGAACCTGGTGCTTACGCCGGATTTCTTGTGATCGCTATAATTTTTCACTACCTGGAAAGCAAAACAATTGATGACAAAAAAAGCATTGTCCTTTTACTGGCTTTGTTCAGTACCGTCTCGACAACAGGTATCATTGCGCTCGGGTTCTTTCTGATAATGTTTTTGGGAAACAGGGTGGCCCCCCTCTACAGGCTCATATTATTTCCGACCATCATCGCAGCATTTATAATCTCATTCATTAGTCTGGATTTTCTGGGTGAAAAAATAACCAGACAGATGGATGTGGCAAATACCTATAACAATACCAGGTTTAAAAGTGCAGTCCTTGACCTGCAGGATTTTGCAGAAAATCCAGTGCTGGGACTGGGAAGGGATCCAAAAACCAGGTTCAAGGGTATAACAAGCCGGGAACTGACACACCGGACAAATGGTATTTCCAACTATCTTGTAACCTATGGTATATTCATCTTCCTTTTTTATTTTGGATCGATCTTTTATGCTTTCTATAAGCTATGCCAGATGAATAACTACCATCCAAAGTACGCGTTATATGGTCTTATACTGATATTTATTGTGGGATTTTCAGAGACGTTTTTCAGCCTGCCTTTTTTTTATGGACTGGCAATGCTTCACATGGCCATCGAAGTACCTAAACAGCCTGCTGTCTATCCTGTGAGTGTTGATGCCCGATAGATATACCCTATCCATTTCAATCATGAATCTATACATCGTCATCGCCGTTCATAATAGCAGAGATATTACATTGACATTTTTATCTTTGTTATCCAGGCAATCCTTCCAGAAATTCAGCATTGTTGTGGTTGATGATGGTTCCACGGACGGAACCTCTGAAGCTGTTTCAAAAGACTTTCCGGAGGTCAGTATCATTAAGGGTACGGGGGACTGGTGGTGGACCAGGTCAATGAATGAGGGAATTAAATATGCCATTGATCAGGGGGCATCTGCCATCCTGATGATGAATGATGATACTTACGTTCTTGACAGTTACATCGAAACCATTGTTAAGATCTCTCAGGAAAATCCCGGTGCTGTCATCGGTTCACTGGACATCACACGTGAAGAACCCCGGCGTATTTTCTTTTCAGGAGTGGAAAAAATGATCTGGTGGAAAGCAAAAGGTATTAATTACCATGATAGTTATGATTTATATGATCCGTCGTTGACAGGACTGCATAAAAGTGTTTGCCTGAATGGGAGAGGTACACTGGTACCAGTGGAGGTGTTTAATACCATCGGTTTACTGGATGAGGAAAAACTTCCGCAATATGCCTCTGACTTTGATTTTTCACTCAGGGCTGATGAAGCGGGTATTAATACCTTCATAAGCTGGGATGCTGTCAACTTTTCCTACGTTCAAAAAACAGGGGAAGGTAAACCTTTTATCAAACAAAAGTTCGGCGTTTATTTACGCTCTTTTTTCTCAAAATATTCACAAACCAGCCTGAGTACCAATTACGCTTATTACAGAAAACATTGCAAATGGTACTATTTTCATTTTGCCTTCTCATTCCATATGTTGAAGCTGATTTATTCATATTTTAAGAGGAGAAATGCTTTTAGTGAAACCTAAAAAATTATCAGGTATGAATCACATGCATATTAAATACTTTACATGGGCTTGTCTTGTCATACTGGCTTTGTCTGGTTTCAATGTCAATGGCTATGGCCAGGGAAAAACAGCAGATAAGCAAATCAATGTGGTCTTTCGATACGATGATTATGCGTGGAATAGCGTGACAAGCGCCGAGCTAAAAATCATTGAAGCATTCCGCAAAAACAGGGTACCTATCACCTTCGGGGTTATCCCTTTTAAGGTTGCCGGCGATGTGCATGATCCCTCCCCCCAGGATCTTATGCCTCTTGATTCATTAAAGGCAGAAATACTGAAGTCAGGATTCGAGGAGGGTATTCTTGAGATATCCATGCACGGTTATTCTCACCAGACGAATGGGTCAGAAGATCTATCAGAGTTTGCCAATCTGGTTTTTGAAGAACAGGTTGAAAGATTATCGGCAGGTAAGGAGTTCTTACAGCATGTGACTGGAGCACCTGTGAGAACTTTTATTCCTCCGTGGAATACATATGATACGAACACTTTGTCAGCATTGGAAAAGACGGGATTTTCCACGCTTTCAGCTAATAAGAAAGGTTTGGTTTTGTCAGGCTCAAATATCAATTACCTCCCGACATCATGTGGTCTGACCGAGCTGAAGGATGCAGTCCGGGCTGCCAGGAAGTCATCAGACAATCAACCCCTGGTAGTAGTCCTGTTGCATGATTATGATTTTCTGGATATCAACCAGGAGATGGGTGAGATTACGTTCCAGGATTTCACCAATCTCATGGATTGGGTCAGTGCCCAGGAAGATTTGCGTATCCTGTCCATCAGCCAGGCAGCTGAATGGATAGAGGACCTGGGTGCGGATCGTGCGAAACGGACAAAACGGATATACTACCTGGAAAAGATTCCGCCCATCTCACTGGGCAGCTCTATGCTGCTATACCAGGAATCACCCAGTTTTGCGCTGGTTCTGTTGAAAATGGCCGCTTTTTATTCGATCTTTATAATCACTGGCGTGGTTCTTTTCTTCTGGATCAGGAACAAATATTCAGGAAAAGGAACGAAAGAGGCAGTATCGTTTGGAAATAATACTCACAAAGGAAGATAATGGAATGGACGTTTGAATTGCTATTCAATCAAGTATTTTACCCAATCTTCATCAACGGATCCCAATAAATCCTGAAGTCGATCACTTATATGCTCATATCCCCGGGCATTAATATGTAAAAAGTCTTTTTGATATTCATTTATAACAATGCCTGGATTTATTTGGCTTTCAAGTAGTTTAAACGTATCAAAATAGATGAATCCGTTTTTCTGGCAATAATTTTTTATTACAGCGTTAACAGTCGTTAGGCTATCCATGGTAGTAGGTTCCCAGAAAGGTCTTCTGAATAGCTCAATATCTCCCGGCGGGAAAATGGAACTGTAAATGGCTTTGATCTCGTGCTTCTTACAGGTTTCAAGTATGAGTAAGATATTCCGGATACAAGTACGGGTGATTGTTTCATCCTTGAGGAGTCCAATACATTTCAAATCATTTATACCCACCTGGAGCAATATGCAGTAGGGTCTGGATCTGTCAATGTCATTCCTGAATCTTTCAAGTACCTGCCTTGATGTTTGTCCCACAATACCGAGGTTCAAGGACTTGATTCTGATAAAGTCAAGTTGAAAGGTTTCCCATCCGGCGGCTCGTGAATCCCCGATGATCCAGAATCCGTTTGCCTCCAGATCAGGCTGTAATTCGCGTCCTGATTCTTCGAGAGGATCGAGGTGAAACCTTAATGAATCCTTGTAACCATTCAGCCTGCAAAGCAATAGTAAAAAAAGAAAAATGACCGTAGTTATTGAGAATAAAATAATTACCAGTCTACTCTTCATATTGTTTGATTAATCTGTACAGGTATTCGCCAACTACTTTCTGGGCGGCATGGTTCCAGTGTCCGCCTGTATTTGTTACATCCCAGTATTCATGGTGAATGCCTTTGTCAATAAATTCACTTATCAGCACGGATTCAATGGAAAAAGTGATCACTCCGGAGTCATCAAGTTCATGCATTAATTCGGGAGAACCACCTTCTTTAAACACAAAGAATACTTTCCTGTCCCTGAACCAATCAATCGACTTGAAAACCCGGATGTCCAGATCGATTCTCTCATGGGTGGGATTTTGTAATTCATTCTCATTTTGGCCGGACCGGTAGAATTTATCAAACAGTATTTGCATAAATTCGGCCCTTTTGGTCATTTTGTAAGCATTGTTAAGTGCTTTAATCATACAACTGTTTTCAAAAAAGAAGGACAACCTTTTGTACAACTGATATGTGCGGCCACTGGTAAATGAATAGTCGATCACCAGGGAGTCATTGTCCATCATCAGTACGGGTGAAGGAACAAATAAATCATCCCTGAACATGAAATCCCGTACACTGACAATCAATATAAGTATATCCGGATTAAATTCCTCGACAAAGTTTTTATAGAGGATAACCATATCATTATAGTGGTAATTCCCCATTCCAAAATTCAGTATTTCATATTCTGGGATCAATTTATCTTCATTCAGCATTTTTTCAAGAATCTTGCTGAAATGATGGTCCTCAAAAACATGAAGACCTTCAACATACGAATCACCTAAGAGAGCTATTCGAATTTTGTCATTATTTCTTACTGGTGGATAGGGATTTCCAAGGTATCCATATTCATTGGAGGCACCAAGGTAGAACCCTTCCTTAAAATAATTGATCCGTCTGGACGGTATCATCTTTTTTCCAACGCGTTCATTCAGTTCATGATACGGCAGTTCTATTTCCACCACCTGGTAATATGATTCAAGCAGCAGGATTCCAATGATACCGCCAATTAAATACAAACTTGTGCTGAACAGAACTTTTCTCATGTCCCTCATTAAAACTGAAAATATATAAATGGTAATGGTTTTGAATTTATCAGGAACAAAACGACTGATAGAAACATGGTTGAGATCAATCCAAACATGAAAGACCTGCTTTTGATCCGTTTAAAATAAACATGACTGTGGGTGATGTACTCCAAAATATCGAAAACCATCGTTATCAACGTAAATCCTAAAAGGATGGTCATAAATCGAAGGGGATAATTTCCCCATGTCCAGTCCGAGCATTTAGAGATAAACATGCTGATATCATCTATTCCCTTTACCCTGAAAAACAACCAGGTAATAACTACAAGCAGGTAAGTTATGATATTTGAGGGAAGGAAACTAAGAATATCTCCAAGGCTTCTCAATGGCTTGTTATCGGAAACGATCTTTTTGCCCTTGATCATGAATTTATGTACGGCCAGGTATATCCCGTGCAGCGTTCCCCAGATGACGAATGTCCAGTTTGCACCATGCCAGAGACCACCGAGTATCATGGTGATCATAAGGTTCAGGTATGTCCTGTTCATCCCCCTGCGATTGCCGCCCAGGGAAATGTATAAATAGTCCTTCAGCCAGGATGAAAGCGAGATGTGCCATCTTCTCCAAAACTCTGTAATATTGGTTGAGAGGTAGGGTTGTTCGAAATTCTTCATGATTTCAAAACCAAAGAGTTTTGCCGTACCTCTTGCAATATGTGAATACCCTGAGAAATCTGCGTAAATCTGGATGGAGAACATAAACAATGCAAAGACAACTTCCCATGAAGAATACAGGTCCATATGGGCAAAAATATGATCTACATATCTTCCGGCGGTATCACCGATCATCACTTTCTTAAACAGACCATATACGATGAGGATTGAACCATCCAGGAATTGCTCCCTGGTGGTTTTCCTTACGGTCGAAATTTGCGGTAGCAGATGGGCAGCTCTTTCAATCGGACCTGCTACCAGTTGTGGGAAAAATGAAACAAACAGTGCAAAATCGAAAAAATTATCGGTTGGCGTGATCTTCCCCCGGTAGATGTCTATGGTATAAGACAGGGTCTGGAAGGTGTAGAATGATATCCCAACCGGCAGAATGAGATTTATATGCAAGAAATCAAGATTATCATTAAATATACCAATCATGGCTTCAAAGGAATCGATGAAGAAATTGAAGTATTTAAAAAATCCAAGGATCCCCAGGTTGGCTGTTAGACTGACCATAAGCAAAAGTTTCCTCCTGGATTTATATTCTGACTTGTACATACTTCTTCCAACCAGGAAATCTACGATTGAGGATATCAAAAGGAGTGAACAGAACCGCCAGTCCCAGTAACCGTAAAAAACATAACTGGCAACCAACAACAGGATATTTCTGCTTCTTCTGGTCTTAAGCAGATAGTAGGAGGGCAACAGAAATGCCAGGAAAAACATGAAAATGAATGAATTGAAAAGCATGCAAGTGGCCCTTAATTATCTGGATGTAAATATATTAACTATTGATATGCGAAAAATATAATTTTGACAAACGAATGCCGATGATAGATTAAACATCTCCTGGTGGAGGTGGTGATAAAGGAAAGCATGAGCGCATTCCATCTTAAAATCCCGGATCACATTGATTATGCAATCATTGATAGGGGATAAAGGGAAATAATTGAACTCCTGGCTTAAATGACAGAGCAATACAGTTCAAATACGGAGCTAAAATGGGGTTATTAAGGATCGATTATTTAAATCTTATCATTCGCTTGCCTCAATATTTTTACTTGCCCTTTTTCGTGTCTGGTAGAGATGAATGATCAGATAGAGTGCAGCGAAGAAAAACAACGGAAGAAAACAATCCTTGAATCTGTTGCTGTCTTTCATGTTCGTTTTATAGGCATGCAGGAGGATAAAATGATAAAATATGCCGGATATATAAATGATATACCATTGGATATCATTTGTTTTATTCCACTCCTTGAAAATTCTGCCGAGGATAAAAAAGACAGAATAGAGGGTGAAAAAAATCATTACTATAAAAAAACTGAACACATAACCCGACTGGACAACTTTGCTGTTTAACAACCGCCCCACGGATTTATATTTATCAATGACCTTGATATTGGATGGAGCAAGTGTATAAAATGCCGACAGGATCCTCAGCGGTAAAAATTCACTTCGGTTATTCCTGTATATATCATTATAGAATGGTGAGAGTTTCGATGCAAGCAAGGGATGATTTGAACTCACATTTTCAATTCCAAAATACCTGTACAGTTCTGGTTCTGCCCTTAAATATTTCATATAGCCTGTCTGCCCGTATTTAAAATTATATAAGGATTCAGGCCAATACTGTGACAGGAACTGCCTTCCTTCCTCCCTGTTTTCAGAATCGGCTTCGAATGGTTTGTTAACATTGATGATGATGTCTTTCAGTTGCTGGTATTCCGGGGATACCTTGGTGTTTTTATCCAATATGGTCAATACAGCATTTCTGGATGCGGCTCCACCTCCACCTTTCATATTGAACAGGGTATAATCACCAAATTCATTTAGATTACGAAGACACCAGAAATTAATAATGAAGAAGAGAGATAGAAGATAAATGGGCAACCACAAAGAAAAATGCAGTAATTTCCTGTAAAGTTTATCCTTTGTCCGGATTACCTCGACGAGAATGATAAGGGCTGTAACAAGGGGGATCAGGATGAGATTGTAACGGCAGAGGATCAATAAGCCAGTGATCAATCCAAGGAATATCATATTCCAGGTTTTTGATCCGGTATTCGTGGCAAACCTGTAAAGCAACAGTCCATAGATACTTGCCAGCAAGATTCCCAGCGGCTCAGAATTATATTGTGCATAGATATGAACAAGCTGTGGATTCAGTAGGATTAAAAGTCCGAATACATAGGCCAGGGTTTTATTCCCGAGGGTTTTGTATGCCAGTATATACATGATAAAACTGACAAGGGCCAGGAATATAAAATGTAACCTCAGCGCTACATGAAGATAACTGTTGACACCCACGGTCTTGATAAGCAATGCTAAAAATAGCGGGTACAGCGGGGAGGTTTGTCCGATGTCAATATTATCATCAGTGATCCCGGCGTAATTTTTGGCGAGATTGTTATAATGTGGTGCATCAGTCCTGCCCTGCAATATTTTCACCTCGACGAAAAGACTGATCACAATACCGATGAGAAGGTAGGAACAAAGTATCAAGATGTTCCTGTTAATTTTTATTTGCTTTAAATGGAGCATGTTCGGGAAAGGATTTACTTATCAAATTGAAAATCATGGATTGAATTAATTATATACTGGCATTGATCCAGGCTTAACTCATAGTACATGGGCAGCCGCAGCAGGCAATCAGTATATCTGTCACTGTTCTCCAGGGTTCTCCCATCGTGTTTATCCGCATAAAATGCCGATTTATGCAGGGATAAATAATGGAAGACAGCGTTAATGCCGAGATTTTTCAGATGAGCAATCAGCTTATCTCGTTCATCACCGGTACGGCATACCATATAGAACATGTGTCCATTATTGGTGGCTTCTGGAGGCAGCCATGGTAAGGTTACCAATCCCTTGTTTTCAAGGTTTTTAAGACCCATGTAATACCTGTTCCAGATCTCCACCCTTTTTCTCTGTATCTCAAGCAGGTTCTCAAGCTGGGCATACAGGTACGCAGCTATGATATCGGAAGGAAGGAATGATGAACCGATATCAACCCAACCATACTTATTTATCTCTCCCCTGAAAAACTCTGCCCGGTTGGTGCCTTTCTCCCAGATAACCTCGGCACGTTCTATGAACCTTTCATCATTGATCCCGAGCAGGCCACCTTCCCCTGCATTCACATTTTTGGTCTCGTGAAAGGAGAATGTTGAAAAATGCCCTATTGTTCCCAGTGGTTTTCCCTTGTAGAAGGATTCGATACCCTGTGCTGCATCTTCAACAACGAAAAGGTTATACCGTCTTGCCAGTTCCATTATCTTGTCCATATCACATGCAATACCTGCATAATGGATGGGGACAATGGCTTTTGTGGCCGGGGTAATGAGTTCCTCCAGTCTGTCGGCATCAATGTTCGGATTATCCTTCCGGCTGTCTGCAAATATAATTGTTGCTCCCTGCCTGTAAAAAGCCAATGCTGTGGATACGAATGTAAATGAGGGTACGATCACTTCATCGCCTGGTTCAATACCCACCAGGATTGCCGACATTTCAAGTGCATCCGTGCAACTGGTAGTCAGCAGGGTTTTTTTGAAGCCATATTTTTCCTCGAAGAATTTTTGACATATTTGTGTATACTGCCCATTTCCGGATATTTTACCGGAATAAACAGCCTGGTATATGTAATGGGCTTCTTTCCCGGTCAGATATGGTTTATTGAAGGGTATTTTTTCCATGTTAAAACTGTCATAATATTTCCATAGATAATCCTAAGGTTAGGATAAGCGCATTATTTGCTAACTAATATACTGGAATAATATAAAAAAGGTTTGATATGGAAGCATAAATTAATAACGAAAATGCTGGTATATATCCGCCAATAATAAGGGTTTCATCAAAAAATGAAAAAATTTATTTAATATGGCGGAACCTTTTGTTAAAATTGCCGATATACAAGGATGTTAATTCCTTGAATGAAGTTACTATATTTAACCGGTACTAATAAGCAATTAAAAACCTACTTAAATGGATATGAATATGGTTGAAATTGATTCTGTCAAAAGTAAAGTGGAAGAGCATATTTTGAGTTCTTCCTTCAATGAAAAAAGTAAGATTGAAGAGGACACCATGATTTTCAAAGAAGGAATTCTTGATTCCATGGGACTTATGACTTTGATTACCTTCCTTGAAGAAGAATTTGGCATTGCAACCCAGGATACAGACCTGGTTGAAGAAAATTTCGAAACAATCAATGCGATCACAAATTTTGTTTCACAGAAGCTTTCCTGATCTTCTCTTTTTCACAGATCCAGATGTGCGGAATAGCCGGAATATATAACAAATATATCGATCAGTCGGATAGTCCAGATATCCTCAAGCGGATGCTTGCCAGGATCCAGCATCGGGGACCCGATGAAAGTGGGATTTTCCTCGGGCAGAACATCGCACTGGGGAATGTCCGGTTGAGTATCATCGACCTGGCTACAGGCCAGCAGCCAATATCCGATGAAGACGGTATCTTCTGGATTGTATTCAACGGAGAGGTATTCAATTATATTGAGCTTAAGGAGGAACTGGTAACCAGGGGACATAAATTCCGGACAACAAGTGATACTGAAGTCGTTCTGCACCTTTACATGGAATACGGACCGGATTGTCTTCAGAAGATGAACGGGCAATATGCCCTGGCCATATGGAATACTGAGAAAAAGGAATTATTCATGGCCAGGGACAGGGTGGGTATCAGGCCATTGTTTTACACCAGGATGAACGGTTCATTTGTTTTTGGTTCCGAGCTTAAATCACTGCTTGAACACCCTGATGTTCAAATGAGATTATCGGCCCAATCTCTTGCACAGGTGTATACTTTCTGGACCACCATTACGCCCAATACTATTTTTGAGGATATATACGAATTACCTCCGGGGCATTACCTGATACTGCGCAACGACAGGACGAGCATTCATTCCTACTGGAAACTTTCGTTAACAGAGGCTATCAATGCTGATGGCAAGGATCTTAACAAATCCCTTACCGAACTGGATACCATCTTCTATGACGCGGCCCGTCTAAGGTTGCGTGCCGACGTACCGGTAGGGGCCTATTTAAGCGGAGGTATTGATTCCAGCCTTACCACAGGGTATATCCAGAAGATTGTACCGGATATGCTCAGGACTTTCTCCATTGGTTTCGCTAACAAGGACTATGATGAATCTGTTTATCAGAATATTGCCGTAAAACACTTCAATACCGATCATACCGCCATACAGTGCACGGATGACGGCATTGCCGGCAAGTTTCCTGATATTGTCTGGCATGCTGAAATACCATTGCTCCGGACTGCTCCGACACCAATGTATTTTTTGTCCAGGAGTGTCCGCAATAATAACTATAAGGTCGTTATAACAGGAGAAGGTGCCGATGAAATGTTCGCCGGATATAATATCTTCAAAGAGGCTGTAATCAGATCTTTCTGGTCTAAATATCCTGACTCAAGGCTTCGCCCCTTGCTTTTAAGGAAATTATATCCCTATATCCCCCAGATCAGCAATGCAAGCGCCAACATGTTGAAAATGTTCTTCGGTTACAGGCTGCAGGATACGGATTCTCCATACTATTCTCATTTACTGCGCTGGAACAATACTTCAAGGATCATTGGGTATCTGAACGATGGCTGCAGGGCCCAGCTGAATTTCTACGATCCGATGGAAGAACTGACGGGTTTATTGCCGGCAGATTTTAACAAGTACAGTATTCTGCAGAAAGCCCAATGGCTTGAAGTGACGATCTTCCTGTCGGGATATCTGCTTTCATCACAGGGAGACAGGATGGCCATGGCCAACTCGGTAGAAGGAAGATATCCATTCCTCGACCACAGGGTTATTGAATTTTCAGCATCCTTACCCGATCACTTTAAATTAAGTGGACTTACAGAAAAGAAAATACTGAAAGAGCTGATGCGGAACGAATTGCCGGGTGCCGTCGTCAACCGGCCCAAGCAGGCCTATCGTGCCCCCACACTTGACTGTTTTTTCTCAGCATCTGCACCGGATTATGTAAAGGAACTCTTATCTTCTGGCAGCATAAAGGAATCCGGGATTTTCGAATTTAAGCAGGTTGAAAATCTCAAAAACAGAATAGGAAAGAGCAGGCAGCTATCTGAAGTCGATGGCATGGCGGTTACCTCAATCCTGTCCACACAATTACTTGTAGATCAATTTATTAACAACACTCCAGGGTTGTCAGAACCAGCACCAAATAATCTGAAAATAGTTACTCAACCTGTTTTTAACTAAATAGTTATGGCCAATAATAAAACACAATTTTCAAAGGACATCATCCGAATTAAAGATGTACCATCAGTCTGTAATACCATTGTTGAAAAGCTTAAAAAAGATGTCCATCATACCCTTATGCGTCGTGGTGCGGTTGTAGGGATCAGCGGCGGCATTGATTCATCGGTGACTGCAGCACTGAGCGTGAAAGCCTTTGGTGCAGACAAGGTATTCGGGGTGATGCTTCCCGAGAAGGAATCAAGTTCCGATAGTGCGGATTTTGCAGGGATCCTGGCAGCAAAACTGGGCATTGAAACAGTTACTGAAAATATTACAGGTGCATTGCAGGGATTCAAGTGTTATGAAAGACGTGACGAAGCCGTCCGGCGGGTTTTCCCGGAATACACTCCCGAAACACACAAGGTCAAGATCGGGATCAGCGAGAAGAACCTGAGCCAGTATCTGCCCCCTGTGTTTAATGTTACCATTATAGATAAAAATGGTGTGAGCCAGTCAGAGAATCTGCATTCAGATGAATTTCTCCAGATTGTTGCATCTTCGAATTTCAAACAGCGGAGCAGGATGTCCATGCTTTATTATCATGCCGAGCGTTTGCATTATGCTGTCATCGGAACAGCCAATAAACATGAAATTGACCAGGGATTTTTTGTAAAGTACGGGGATGGTGGCGCTGATCTGTTCCCTATTGGAAAACTCTACAAGACCCAGGTATACCAACTGGCAGAATACCTTGGCGTTCCTGAGGAGATCATCAACCGGACTCCTACCACAGACACCTACAGTGCCGAGCAAACACAGGAAGAGTTTTTCTTCCAGATGCCCTTTGAACAAATGGACCAGCTCTGGTATGCATGGGAGAACGGGTATGATCCGGAAGAAGTGGGAAAGGTCTTTGGTAAGACCGCGGATGAAATAGAGAAACTCTACAACAATTTCAAGAGAAGGAAGCGAACCACGGAATATTTGAGGATGTCCCCCATTACGGATTACTAGCTTTCAAATTCAATATCAACGATGAATGTATTTGATTATTTCTTAACGGATTCAAAATCGCTTGACAAAGACCTGATCCTGGGACGTGCGGAAACTGCATCCTATCAAGAAATTTTCGGAAAAAGCCTGGCGCTGGCAGCTAAAATCAGGAAAGAAATCGGGGAAAATAAGAATGTCCTTGTACTGTTTCCCAACTCATCCTGGTTCATCATTACTTATCTCGCCATCTTCAAGTCAGGCAATGTTTGTGTTCCCCTCAATACTGATATTGAACAGAAGAATCTTGACTATATCATTGATCAGTGCAAGCCTGCAGTGGCATTTATCTCAAAAAGGCTCAAGCCGAAATTAAACCTGGATGGGATCACCCTTTATGATGAAGACTGCCTGATGGCCCTTTCGTCACAAGGAAGAGACAGGTTTGCTGAGGAAACGAACTTTGATGATAAACGGCTGGCCGAGATCATATTTACCTCGGGCTCAACAGGGGAACCAAAGGGTGTTATGCTCAGTCACAGGAACCTGATCGCCAACACCCGGTCAATCCTGGAGTACTTGAACCTGACCTCAGAGGATACCATTGAAATTGTGCTGCCTTTCTATTACTGCTATGGATTGTCCCTGCTGCATACACATCTCAGGGTCGGGGGATCGGTCGTGCTGAACAATACATTCATCTTCCTGGGCTCGGTCCTGGATGATCTGAATAAATACAAGTGCACCGGTTTTTCCGGTGTGCCCAGCCATTTTCAACTGTTGCTCAGAAATTCAACTTCGTTCAAGACCATGGACCTGCCATACCTGAGGTATGTGACCCAGGCGGGTGGTAAACTGCATGATGTCTTCATAGAAGAATTCAGGGAAGCTTTCCCGGACGTTGTATTTTATGTCATGTATGGACAAACCGAGGCAACGGCACGTTTATCCTATCTGCCGCCGGAATTCTTGCCGGAAAAGCTAGGATCCATGGGAAAAGGCATTCCCGGCGTGGAACTGGATATTTTCAATGATAAAGGTCAGCCTGCCGGTGTCGGAGAGGTCGGTGAGATCGTAGCCCGCGGGGATAACATCATGTCGGGATATCTGAATGATGAGGAGCTGACTGCCAAAACGCTGAAGAATGGATGGCTGCATACAGGTGACCTGGCACAAAAAGATGAAGATGGATTCTTTTTTATAACGGCAAGGACAAAGGAAATCATCAAGGTAGGAGGGAACCGGGTAAGTCCCAAAGAGGTAGAATCGGTGATATTGACCCTTCCGGAAGTGGTTGATTGTACCATTACCGGGGAATTCGATGAGATGCTCGGGGAATTGCTGAAAGCTGAGATTACCTTGGTCCCAAAGACCGATAAGGATCTGGCCAAAGAAGAGATACTTAAAAAATGTGCCTCAGAACTCATCTCCTATAAAGTTCCCCAGAAGATTGAATTCCTCGATAGGGTCAATATTGCCGCTACCGGGAAGAAGGTGAAATAACCGTCACAGGCTTGCAGTTTTCACCTTGGATAACTTGCCGTATATCCTGGCCAGGATATTCTTTTTGGATTTACCGTAGGTATAAGTATAATAGGTACTTGGGCCTGATAACCATTTCGGCCTGACGTCATTTAAAATGACATGTACATTTTGGTACTTTTTCTGATACAATTCCAAAAGCTTCTTTCGCATAAATTTCCAATTCGTGTAGTTGGCCCTGGAGATATATAGGTTTATATCTGAATATTGCATGACCACAAATGCATCACCCACCGGACCGATAGGAGGCGTATCAATAATGATATAAGAATAATATTCCTTCAATCGCATCATAAGCTCGGCAAATTTCTCGGATGCAAGCATCTCAACCGGATCAGCATTGATCTCGCTGGAAGAAATATAATCAAGGTTGGGAACTTCTGTGTTAATGATCAGATCATTCAGCTTGGCATTTTCTGTCAGGTAAGAATGAATACTTACCAGCGGTTCGGTCCCCAGCTTATCAATAAATATATCGGGTTTACGCATATCCAGATTCACCAGTATGGTGGGTTGTTTCAGAGAGGTAAAGCTGGTAGCCAGGTTCAGGGAACAAAATGATTTTCCTTCATCGTTGATCGAGGATGTAAGCAGGATAACCTTTGAGCTCCTGTCCGCTGACTGTAGAATTAAACTCGTCCTGATTGACCGGAATGATTCTGTGGTTGGGGATAATGGAAATTCACTTACTACGTTCTGAAAAACAGAGGAAGAGTGATGCAGGATTTCACTCAACACCGGAAATGGTGAGATACGCTCAACATCCTCGCGGGTCCTCACAGTCTCGTTGAAAAAGGACCGTAAGAAAATGATAGCGATCGGTATCATAAAACCCATGAAAATAGCGAATGCAAAGGTGACCGTCGCATCCGGAAATGCTTTGCCATGATATTTGGGAAATTCAATAATTTCACTATCAGGCAGGTTCGATACTTTAATAATCTGTGCCTCGGCCCTTTTCTGTAAAAGGTAGGTATATATTTCGCTATTCAGGTTAAACTGCCGTTCAATGCCTATAAGTTCCCTTTGCCGCTGCGGGAGTTTATTAATTTCGGCATTTAACAGGTTGATCCTTCCCCTGACCTCATTCAACTGAACCTGTGTATTACTGATACTGTAACGAATGTTCTCAGAGATGCTGGTTTTGAGATTTTCAATGGTTGCATTCAGGGTAGCGAAAGCCGGGCTCAATTGCTGGTTATTGGCGATAAAGGTATTCCTTTCATTGTTGGCAGTAGTCAGTTCCCCGATCAGGGTATTGATCACCGGATCTTCAATGCCCATTGAGGAGGGAGCGAGCAGATCAGAGGAGTTCATATTCCTGGTGAAATACTCCTGGATCTGTCTGTAATAGGTATGTTGCCTTTCAAGGTCGCGTTCCTGGGTTTCATATTCATCCAGCTGCGCATACATCCTGTTTGCTTTCTCAGCAATATCCAGGACCTGGTAATTCCTTCTGAAATCCTGGAGTTGCTGTTCGGTGAAAAGCAAAGAATCACTTATACTGGCGAGCTGGTCCTCAATGTAATCAATGGTGTTGGTTGCCAGGAAATTTTTCTTCTCCAGGTTCCTGTCAATATAATTCTCAAAAAGAGAATTAAGGAAATCTATTGATTTTGCTACATTGTTACCTGTGATAGTGACATAGGCTACCGTTGATTCCTCTCCAGCAGGTTCAACTTCCAGGGTTGATTGCATCGTACCGATCTGGTCATACAAGGCTGAGAGGGAAAACAGGTATTTCCGGTCAAGTGCTGTGTTGACATCAAATTCAGAATTTAATATGATTTTGAAGGACATGTGTGGATTTTCAATCAACTCACCAAACCTGTATGTCTCATCGATTTTAAATTCAGGCAGCTCATATACAACGCTATGGTCTGTATAAGAATATATTTCTATATGCTTCTTGTCCATGACTATCCTGAAATCCGTTTCATTTAGAATCTCAATGGTAAATAAGGTCTTGATGGGTTGGACATGATCCTCTGTCAATTCCACGAAATAAGGAGAGAACCTGTATATTTCCTGCTTGAAGTATTTATCCTTCACATAATAGGTTGTTGTAAGATTCAGGTTTTTAACCACATCTTCAATGATAGATGAAGAACGAAGTACAAGGAGCTCGTTTTCAAAATCTTTCGGAGGAGGAGCAAGCCTTAATCCTTCCAGGTTCCCAAATTGATCCTGATCGGCTCTTTCCTGGATATTGATTTTAACAGTTGCCCCTACCCTGTACTTTGCCGGAGAGTATTTATAAAAGATTAATGCAATGCCCAATGACACGGCCAGAAAAAAAGCAAATAAATGCCAGTTTCTCGCCAGTAGTTTGATGATTTCCTTGACATCAATAAAATTGCCCTGGATGTTATTTGTTGTATTTTGGTTTTCCACTTATAATGGATTAATTGTGCTGATTAAGCAAACCTTATTACTGGACATAATTCAATATCAGTATAGTCGAAGAGATCATAGAAAAAATCAGGCCAAATGGTATCTCTGTATAACCCCAGATGCGCCGCTTCAGCGGTTCGACATATACAATATCCCCAGGTTGTATGTTATAGAATCTTGATGACTGCACACTTGGATCAGTGATGTCCACCCGGTGCCTGTATATTACATTTTCTTCTTCCCTTATGATCAATATCTTGTTCCTGTTGCCATAGACAGTCATATCGCTGGCGTATGCAAGTGCCTCGAAGATGGGTATTTCTCTCCTGGTGAATGTGTAAACCCCGGGGTCATTTACTTCTCCCAGAACGGTGACCGTCTTATCTACAAACCTTACATTGACAGCCGGCTGGTTCAGATAGCCCCTATACATCTCCTGGATCTTCTTGCTGGCCTCTTC
>LJUP01000398.1 GCA_001303955.1 Bacteroides sp. SM23_62
CCCCACCTGTACAATGCATGGTTCCAGGAGATCTACATGAAGACACCTGAAGTGAATCCGGATGGATACCGCGAGTCTGCCCCGATCAACTTTGCCGAAGGCCTGGAGGGCGAACTCCTGATCATCCATGGTACCGGTGAGACCAATACCCACCTCCAGATCATGGAGGGACTGGTGGATCGCCTCATCGAGCTGGGCAAGCAGTTTGACTATATGACCTACCCCAATCGAAACCACGGTCTGCGTGAGGGTAAGGGAACTCAGGTGCATCTGCGCGTGCAGATGGCCCGGTATCTGATCAGGCACCTGCCCCCCGGCCCACGGTAAATATTGCGAATTGCCAATAAACATCCATATACAATGAATCGTAGTTTTTATTCCTGACTGACTGCCCCCAACTCTTTGCCAAATGTTATGCCACCTTGCAAATTTACGGGACCATGGGTGTAACGGCCGGGATAACAGAAATGCTTGTCCGATCGCACGAAGGTGTCATCGGGCTCCTACCGATCCTTCAGTGGTGTATGTGTGCGTTGTGGATTTGTACTGGATTTGGCATGGAAGGACAATAAGATATCGGAATTAAAAGTATTATCAAAGACTGGAAATACATGCCGGATTAACACCAGTATCCCAATGAAAGTGAAATCAGGCGGCAAGAACATTAAAGCAAAAAAACTTAAAGACGGAACCGTGGAATTTAAAACAACTCCCGGGGATGAATATATATTGGATTAATACTGAGGCAATGTACCATCTTAAAAGGTTAAGAACAATATGGGTGCTGATTTCCATTTCCTTTTTCATTAACACCGGATGCGGAAAGGTACAGAAGCCAAATATCATTATCTTTCTTGCCGATGACCTGGGGTATGGGGATCCGGCATGCTATGGAAATCCAATTATCAAAACACCGCACATCGACAAACTTGCCTCGCAAGGTGTAATGCTGACCGATTGTCATTCCGGGGGTACGGTTTGTTCCCCTTCCAGGTCGGCCTTACTGACCGGGCGTAACCCATACCGTAGTGGATTCTTCTATATTGCGGGAGGTGGCAGACATCTGCACAGGGACGAAATTACCATTGCAGAGGTCTTGAAAACAAGGGGATATGAAACATCCTTTTTTGGGAAATGGCATCTCTCCACGCTGGAAAAGGACAGGCGCAATGAACCCGGACCGGGTGACCAGGGATTCGATTACTGGCTGGGGACCTCTGTGAATGCTTTTGATGGTCCGGAAAATCCGGCAAAGTTCATAAGAAACGGTAAACCGCTGGGGCAGTTGAAGGGATGGTATTGTGATATTATCGTAGAGGAGGCATGCAAATGGTTATCAGAGATCCGGGACCCGGAGAAACCATTTTTTCTTTATATCGCATCCCACGAACCGCACACTCCAATCCAACCACCAGAAAAATACAGGGGATTGTATACCGGAGATAACACGGATGAGCTGGAGAAGGAAATAAATTACGGAAGCATACCGCGTCCCGAAAGAGATATTTCAGCAAATAAAAAAGAATATTATGGTACAGTACATCAGTTGGATGATGCCTTTGGGCACCTGATGGAAACCGTTGACAGGCTTGAATTGTATGACAATACCCTGGTGGTCTTCACCAGCGATAATGGTCCTGAAACGCCGGTTACCTTTGTGGAATCACTGGGCCAGTGGGATGACCCGATCAGGGATAAGTGCTTTGGTACTCCGGGTAAATTCAGGGGCATGAAAAGATATCCCTATGAAGGAGGGCACCGTGTTCCGGGAATAATCAGATGGCCCGGAATAATCCCGCCGGGTACAATGAGTGACAAGCTATTTAACGGAACCGATTTCTTTCCGGTATTTTGTGAATTGGTCGGCGCATCATTGCCTGATGACAGGCCGATTGACGGGATCAATGCTTTTGATGCTTTTTTAGGCAGGGAGGTGCCAAGGGATGTTCCAGTAATCTGGTACTATCCACATTATGGCGATACCTATTTCAGAATGCCCCAGATGGCCATGCGAAAAGAATCTTTTACCTTGGTGGGCTGGTTGCCTGAAAAACCTGATTCAGTACAGCTTATGGATTGGATGAAATCTTCTGATCCTGTTCGTTTTGAGTTGTATGATATGGTCTCTGATCCTTATCAGCATAATGATATTTCAGTGAGGCATCCGGATATTGTTAATGACCTCAGGATTGTTATGACTGATCTATGGATTGAAATGAGAGATGAAGGTTTGCGGAGATTGAATGAATGAGTGAATTGTGATATTAAAAAATGTATAAGAGATGAACCAATGTTGACAGATTTGAGGCCGGCAGGCAGTTTACCCGAATTTTATTAATTTATTTTCAAATAATATATAAATAAAATGCCCGTGAAACGATTCATACTGGTTTTATTCATTGCGGTTCCTACATTTCTGGAAGGACAGGATACTCCTCATCTGGCATGGGATTTTGAAAGGATGGTTTTACAGAAACGTTACAGATAGATCGGGGGAATATCGCGATACCTTTGAAGGTAATTTTGAACTGGCACCAGGAATTTCCGGGCAGGGGATAATACTGGATACAGATGGCACGGAAACGATAATTATCTGGCTCAGGCAAGAATCCTATGAACAGGTACAGTATAATATCCGGTTGATGGCCGAAAAATAGGTAATGAACAAACAGTAAATTACGATGCTGATATGAAAAAATTACGCACATTTTTTATCCTGATATTTATATTCAGTCAGATAGTCACAGGCGATGCCCAGGAAATAAGATATGTACGGCAACAACTTGATATTTTATGCAGTCCGGATTCCCATGGCAGGGGATATTATAAAAGAGGTGACAGGATCACTGCAGAGCATCTGGCGGCTGAGTATAATGAATTCGATCTGAGATCATATGGTGAAGACTATTTTCAGGATTACTCATTCAATATTAACAGCCTGGAGAATGTGTCCGTTAAAATAAATGGAAATGAGCTTTTGTTCGGGGATGACTGTATGATGAAGGCCTCGAGTGGCTCAGGCAGGGGTAAATTTAAACCGGTCATTATCAATGCGGAGTTAATACTGAAGCCGGAAGACCTTTTCACTGCACTGGATGATGCAGGAAAGATGCCCTCATTTTAATTGACTCACTGGGACTAAATAATCCGGATTTATTCAGGTTTATAAAAACCATGATACTTTCAGAAAAATTCGAGATAGCAGGCTTGATAGAACTGCACACAAAGACCCCTGGATGCCGTGTGGGCAGGAAACAACTGCCCTGGCCATACATACAGATCAACCGGGAAGCAATTCCCGATGAAATAACCAATGTAGAGATTGACATAAAAAACAAGTATTATAACAGCTATCGAACGCAGAATGTCATTGGTTATATACAGGATCAAACGAACAAACTCATTGTTTTTACAGCTCATTATGATGGAATAGGTTCCTTTGGAGAAGGTAATTATTTCCCGGGGGCTTCTGACAATGCGAGCGGAACTTCCATGGTCCTGGATCTTGCCAGGCATTATTCATCTGTAGAAAAGCCATATTATTCATACGCATTTATGCTATTCAGTGGTGAAGAGGCCGGCCCGATGGGATCCCGGTTTTATACTGAACATCCTTTGTTTCCATTGGAGGACATTAAGCTGGTCATAAATCTTGATATGGTGGGCACGGGCCAGGAGGGTGTAATATTATTCAACGGGCCGCAAAGACCATTTGAAGCAGCCATTGTGTAAAAAATCAATGAACAGAAAGCATACATGAAAAATGTTGAAGAAAGAGACGGATCAGACAACAGTGATCACTGGCCGTTTCATATGAAAAACGTACCGGCTATTTTTTCCTGACTAAAGGATGTGCAGGTGGTGGTCATAATATCTTTGACACAGATGATAAACTGCCATTGTATGCCTATGAAAACCTTTTCAAACTTATTACTGATCTAACCGAAGAACTACAGAGACATGAATTTGAAAAAATTGGTTTACGTGAAAAACATGAAAATTGAAATTCCACAGGACGATCAGTATATTCACATAGCAAATCTTCAAATGAATTTGGACAAAGTATGCAAGGGAAATAAGGTGTGAAAACTTTATTTATAGTGACCTTAAATGCTTACATTCATGTCACAATCACAAAAGAAACCAGCTGAAAAGATCGTCAAGGAGGGCAGACGCAAAACCCGTCGGAGTTTTTCTGCAGAAGAAAAGATAAGAATGGTGATGGACGGTCTTCGGGGAGATGCTCAAGGAGAAGCCAATTCCGATGAGGTATCCCGAATACAATGTGAGAATACGGACCTGAATATTTTGGTTTTCAGTAATCGGACTGATTCATTATAAATCATAAATCCGGAACAAATGATTGAGAAAAGCAAACTAGAACGCCGTGAATTCCTTAAAAAGAGTGCATTTGCAGCCACTGCACTGGCCATTGTTCCCCGGCATGTCCTCGGCGGGCACGGTTATATGGCTCCCTCCGATGAGATCACCAAAGCCATCATTGGCTGCGGAGGAATCTGTCATGGAGATCACCTTGAGCGTGAAGGCCGACTGGTTGCCCTCTGTGATGTGGACAGCAGGAGGCTGGACCGTACCATGGCCAAAGTGGGAAAGGGTGTAAAAGGATACCATGATTTCCGTGAATTGCTGCAACAGAAGGACATTGACGTGGTACATATTGCCACACCACCGCACTGGCATGGCCTTATGGCCGCAATGGCAGCTGAGGCAGGCAAGGACATCTGGTGTGAAAAACCCATGACCCGGACCATTGGAGAGGGGAAAAAGCTGGTTGAGATCGTCGGTCGTACCGGCAGGATGTTCCGGCTTAATACCTGGTTCCGGTTCCACGGAAATTTCTACGGCCTGGGCACCACAGTAAAGTCCCTGAAGAAACTCATCGACAGCGGGGCGCTCAGCTGGCCCCTGACCTTGGAACATAATCTTCAGCCGGTTCCGGTTCCCGATCACCTGGATTATGACTTCTGGCTCGGGCCGGCGCCTTATAAACCGTATAATCCGGAGAGGGTCCATACCAAATTCCGGGGTTACTGGGATTATGATGGGGGAGGACTGGCGGACATGGGCCAGCACTATCTTGACCCGGTTCAGTATTTGCTCGGCAAGGATGACACTTCCCCGGTCAGAGTGGAGATAGATGCACCACAGCAGCATTACGACGCTGTGGGAACATGGAGGCGGATCGAATATACCTATGCAGATGGTTGCAGGATCATCCTTGACGGGGAGAACAGGGACAAGGATGCCGCTTATATTGAAGGTCCGCTGGGAAAGGTTTACAGGAATTTTAAGTCCACCATACCCAATGTAAGAAAGCTCGTGGACTCGCTTCCAGATCCGGAACCAAGGATTACCGAATTTCACCAGTCAGTCAGGACACGTAAAAAATTTGCCCTGAATGAAATGAACGGACATCGTTCATGTACCATTGTTAACCTAGGGGTGATTGCACTGAGGCTGGGACGCTCACTCGATTTTGACCCTGTAGCCCAGCGCTTTGTCAATGATCCTGGGGCGAATGATTTGATCGATCAGCCTATGAGGGGAACCTGGCGTCTCTGATCACGGTTGCATTAAATAGATAGAAAGAAAATATATAAATAATCCAAAATAATTTCCGATGAGAATAGCTAAAGCACTGATCCTGATCGTTCTGTCTTTGTTTCATACCACAGGCAATGCACAGGATGTGCGAACCCTGGAAACAAAGATTGCCGATCTGCTGGCACAGATGCCGGTCGAAAACAATCTGTACCGAGACCGGCTGGCCGAAGAAACATACCTTCTTAGCAGTGAGGTCCTCAAAGAAATTTGTTCACGGGTTGTACCCCCGGGTACGGCAGATGACACAAAAGCAAGATTTGCTGTGGAAAGCCTCTCCAAATACCTGAGCAGGGAGAAACCATCTGACCGGACAAGGGAATGGGAGGAAATATGTATCAGTTTTGTGGACAGCAGCAACGATCCTTTCGTCAGGGCATTTTTTATAAGACAGCTCCAGTGGATCGGGGGAGATGCCACGATTGAAGCGCTTGCTTCTTACATGGATGACGATTTCCTGTCCTCCCCGGTAATAGCTGCGATGATGCAGTCCCATCCCGATAAGGCAGGAAAAACCTTCCTTGAGAAATTGGGCACCCTGGATGACATTTCAAGGGTCCAGGCAGTCTATGCAATAGGGGATCTGCGGGTGGAGGGCGCCAGCCCGGTACTGATCGAAATGCTGGCTGAAACCAGGAATGCCGAAATGGTCCGCAGTATATTATGGTCCCTTGCCCGCATCGGCAGCCCGGAATCCTACAAAACCCTCGCCGATAAAGCCAGGTCAAGCAAGTACAGCCCGGAACCAACCGGAGCTACAGCTTCTTATCTCGAATTTGCCCGAACACTGGGTGAAAACGGGAATACCGAACTGAGCAACAGGATCTGCAGGCAGCTGATGAAAAAATGCAAATCCGCATCGCAGTCCCACTATAAATCCTCCGCACTTATCATATATGCTGACAATACAAGCATTCCTGGGGCCCTGCCCCTGCTGACCGGGGCGATGAAGGACCCTGATAAAAACTACCGGATGAGTGCTTTGAATTACGCCATTGAAAGCGGGAGTCCCGCAGCACCCTGGATCGTTGAACTAACCTCTGCCAGGGATGAGGAAATCCAGGCTGAATTAATTTTCCTGTTGGGTGCGCTGAAAGACAAGTCGACGGTATCTGCCCTTATTCCTTTTCTGGACAGCCCGGATCCCCGTGTAC
>LJUP01000089.1 GCA_001303955.1 Bacteroides sp. SM23_62
GTTGCATATAAATTTTCATAAATCCATTGATAAAGTTGTCCCATTTTTTCCAGTTCATGAGGTAAATCAGCAGCTTTTAAATGATAAATATATTGTCCAGAGGTTTTATTGATATAAGCTTGAAATTTTTCGGCAAAACGTTGTTTATCTTCATCCGATAAGACACGATGAATCCGAATAACCATTTCAATTAATAATTGTAACCGACTGTAATTTCGAATATTAGAAGCCGCCATAAATGAGTCAGTTCGTTGAATATTGGTCTTTAATTTGAGGGCTTTTAATTGATCTTCGGTGAGCTGATCAAATACTTGCTCTAATAGATTTTCACCAGTTTGGTTGAAATGATCGCTGAGGCGGTTTTGAAAATTAAACAGGCTGGCGGAACAAAAGGGAATATCATCGAGAGCATCTAATCCCAGAGCGAATTTGGTCAGAATATTGAATTTAATGGCTTCAAATAATTGCTCGTAAGTCCAATTATTGCGTTGCATGAGAATGATGGAGGAGAGCATGGCATTAATCGGCGCATTGGGACGACTCTTTTTGTCCGAATACAATTTCGCAAATATATCTTCAGCAATATTGCAGAAAATGAGATTGTAAAAACAATATTGGCTGGATTGTTTAGCATCTTTCTGCAAAGCCTGGGGAAGCGAATTAAATAATCCAAATAGATTTTTCTGAACATGATTGCTGTTTTTCTTAAACATTTCAAAACCACCTATATTATCCAATGGCTTATCGAGATTTGTTTACTGAATATAATAATTTATTTTAACTTATGCAAGCAAAATACCTTTTTAGAGTGAACTCATTTAGAATTTCATGCTGATTCCATCGCTCCAAGCGATGGAATCAGTTTATCAACGATTTGACACTGAAAAATTAAACCTAATTGAGTATATTCTCAGTCCAGGAGGCGATGTGTGAAAGGATTGAGATACATCGATATCATAGCGCAGCAAGCTGCAAATTCCAAGTTCCAAATGGCCAAATTCCAAATAAGTTTTAATTACCAAATTTCAATGACTAAAACTTCTTGCAAAAAAATGCAAGATTAGATTGGTAATAGAATAATAAGATCGAAATGAGATGAAGAGTTGATGAAAATTCTTGCCTGGAACATAATCCCAAATTTTGCAATAACCACAAAGGCACTAAGACACAAAGTTTTAGTTTTTTTAGGGATAAAGGATGAAATTTTATATTACTGGTTCACTTTTTTTCTCAATCTTTAACTTTGTGATTCTTCGTGTTCTTTGAGCCTTTGTGGTTCAGATATTATTTTTAACTGCACTATTTGGGATAATAGAATTTAAATCACTCCTAAAAATTATTCAATTTGCCCTGGAATCCAGCTAAGGCTTGGACAGGTTACTGTAAACAAATATCAAATTATCTAATCGGAGGATTGTGATGAAATCACTGTTTAAAATCGTTTCTCTGTCAATCGTTATTTTCTATTTGGGATGTGCACCTGGAGTTGACCAAAATCTTAAAAAAGATTTTCCTGAATCGTTTTCCATCATTGTCCAAAACGACACTGATGTAATGCGGAACGATGAAGCTGTATTTCTGGAAATTGAAAAGCTCAAAACAGAAGCACCAGATTTCAATCCCACTGCGTTTGTTGTTTTCAGCAATGGAATGGAGCTTGCCAGCCAGGCTAACGACTTGAATGCAGATGGCAATCCGGATCAAATCGTTGCTGTTACAGATTTTAAGCCAAAAGAGAAGAAAAGGCTCAGTTTAAGATATAAAACATCAGGGATCAAATCACGAGACTATGCGAAGCGAACCCAGGCAGAGCTTTCAATTAAAACTGGCGGTAAATTTGTCGATCGGAAATATGAAGGCGGAACATTTCAGAACGTGCAATTCCTGCGAGTCCCGTTCGAACACACCGATCATTCGGAATTTATTCGCTACGAAGGACCTGGCTGGGAATCGGATAAAGTTGGTTATCGCTTTTACCTGGATTGGCGTAATGCGATTGACATTTTTGGCAAGAAGATACCCGGTATGACGCTGCAAAATGTGGGACAGGATGGATTTGATTCGTACCATGAAATGTCTGACTGGGGCATGGATATTTTAAAAGTTGGCGAGTCACTGGGAATTGGTTCCGTTGCTATATGGCATGATGACAAAGCCAGCCGCGTTAGTCAAACCGATAGCGTGACCTGCGAAATCGTACAAAACGGGGCTGTCCAATCCCTGATTCGGACAATATATTTTGGTTGGAAAGTTGGGAGTGGTCGCTACCAATTAACCTCAGAATTGTCCATAATAGCAGGCAGCCGCATAACCAGGCATTCACTTCAAATTGAAGGTAATCCCGATAATTTATGTACCGGGCTTGTCAAGTTACCTGAAGCAGCTTTAATTCAGCCCCCGGAAGGACAAAATGACTGGACTTATCTAGCAACCTATGGCAAACAGAGTCTGGCAGACGATTCCCTGGGAATGGCGATCATGTTCAATCGAAACTATTTGATTGAAATCACTGAGGATGAATTGAGCCATGTAGTTGTGTTAGAGCCAGATAATGGCAGTTTAACTTATTATTTCCTGGCAGCATGGGAACAGGAGCCAGATGGGATTAAGACCAAAGAAGAGTTTATTGAATATTTGAAAGAGATGGTGCAAAGATTAAATCATCCTCTTATGGTACAATATTAAGATTAATAGTTATTGCGTCAACATACCAAAACTCAAATAATAAATAACAAATAAATTACAATGTTTAAGATTCAAGTTCCAAAACGAACTGGCTTTTGGTCATTGAATTTTGGAATTTGATTATTATTAGTAATCTGGCGGTCGTCATTTGTTTTTTTGAAAATATGACTAAACAAAATAGATGGAGAAATAAAATGGAAGTACGATATGTAGCAGACCCAGTTCGTTTTCAACGGATGACCACAAACGAGATCAGGGAATCATTTTTGGTTGACAGGTTATTTGCACCAGGCGAAATATACTTACTTTATTCAGAACTAGATCGAGGTATTATTGGTTCAGCCGTTCCTGGAAAGGGGCAATTAATTCTGGCAGCATCGAAAGAACTGGCAGTGGACCATTTCTGCGAACGCCGGGAAATCGGTGTTCTCAATATCGGTGGTAAGGGTCAAATTTCTGTGGATGGGAATATCTTCCACATGGAAAACAGGGACGGTCTATATATTGGTAAAGGCTCAACAGAAATCGTTTTCAGTAGTGAAAATTTAAAAGAGCCCGCCGCGTTCTATCTGTTGAGTTTTCCTGCCCATCAAACTTATCCGACGAAACAGGCACAATTAGCAGATGCTGAAGCAGTTCATTTAGGTTCAGCAGAAGCGTCTAACAAGCGAACGATTTATAAATACATTCATCCCAGGGGAATTCAGAGCTGTCAGGTGGTTATGGGATTTACGGTATTGGAAACTGGTAGCGTTTGGAATACTATGCCGCCGCATACCCACGAAAGAAGGATGGAGGTTTACCTGTATTTTGACATGGATAAAGATACCCGCGTCTTTCACCTGATGGGCACTGCGGATGAGACAAGGCATATTGTCGTGGCGAATCGGCAGGCAGTGATTTCACCCAGTTGGTCGATTCATTCTGGTGTGGGAACTGGAGCTTATACATTCTGCTGGGGCATGGGTGGTGAGAACCAGACGTTTGAAGATATGGATGGGATTGAAATTGGGCAAATAAAATGAATTTGGGTGATTTCGGTAGTCAGGCGGTTTTATATTAGTTAGAGTGGTTTTTGAAAGTTATGTGGATTTGTAGCGCTGCTAAGTGAGCCTGTCATTTTGCTTACAATATCTGTATAGTAAGCAATGATATGTTTAGTTTTCTAGTGTAATATTTTTACTAATAATTGAAGCAGCGAGAAATTTATGAATCAAATATCAGTTGGTCCTACAACCGAAACTGATCGGATACAATCCATAGATGTCTTGCGTGGCTTTGCTGTTTTAGGAATATTAGCTATGAATATCCGGGGATTTTCAAGTCCCTGGATCACTTATTTAAATCCCGCTTCGTATGGTGATTTAAAAGGTGTCAATTTTTTAGTCTGGTTATTTACAGATATTTTTGCAAACATGAAATTTTTGAACATTTTTTCCATGCTATACGGTGCAGGTATTCTTTTATTGACGGAACGTCTTGAAAAACGCCATCAATGTCCTATGAAATATCATTATGTTAGAAGCGCTATTTTATTATTATTTGGTATCATGCATTACATTTTAATTTGGGATGGCGATATTCTACATCAATATTCATTATGTGCTTTTATAGTTTATTTTTTTAGAAAACTTTCAATACGCCATTTATTTCTAATTGGGATATTTGTTTTCTCCATTCAGTCTATTCTCAGGATTTATCATTATTTCATTGTCAGTGATTTTCCTTTAGATGTATATCAACAGTGGTTAGATTATAATTGGTTTTCAACAAATGAGACAATTGACGAAATATTGAATGTTTTTAAAGGTAATATAATTGGGCAAATAACATATAGATTTCAGGATTCACTTTTTTATTTTATCCATCATACTTTAAGTAAGGGAATCATTTTTCAACCTTTGGCAATGATGTTAATTGGAATGGCCCTATATAAGTATTCAGTATTTAATGCAAACCGTTCAACAATATTTTATAAAAGATTAATTATTTTTTCATTCATAATTGGCATGCCTTTTGTAGCTTACAGTGCGTATCTTATGGTTAGTTCAAATTTTGATGCATTAATTGGATTTTTTATAGCATTTCAATTTAATCTTTGGGGTGCCCCTTTTATCAGTCTAATTTATATAAGTTTTATCATGCTATTATGTAAAACTAGAAATTACATATTAATAAAAAAAGGTTTAGCTTATGTTGGTCGGATGGCACTGACAAATTATATCTTACAATCCATTATTTGTACATGGATATTTTTTGGTCATGGTTTGGGATTGTTTGGAACCATAGAACGTTCGGCTCAAGTATTAATTGTTGTTTTAGTTTGGGCTATACAGTTGTTGCTATCATATATTTGGCTTGATCATTTTCGGTTTGGCCCATTAGAGTGGATTTGGCGATCATTAACTTATTGGAAACTACAACCTATACTAAAATAATAAACAGCGTAACAATGTAATTAATTTGATCTGAAGGGCTTGGTTTGAAATCTAATTTTTTGAGTCTCGTATCATGTTCATTTTAAGTCTAAATGTCAGGTACGCCGCACTTCGGGCAACTGATTACTAGTGGTTATGCCCCGTATCTATTTAGTGTCTGTCTGGGAAATAAGTTTGTGTCATTTCGACCGAAGGGAGAAATCTGTAAGTCCAATATTTTAGTAAAAATCAGCTTCCTCACTTCGTTCGGAATGACAGCTTTTAGGAATAATTGATACTTTGTAGACAGACACTATTTAATAAAACTTAAAGTATTTGAATATTGGAGGTTATGATGACAAATTATAAAGAGCTTTCTTCCAAAATACATGTATTCCTTAGTCATAGTTGGGGGGAACGAAGGAAACAACATGAATTTGCTAAAAAGATATGCGAAATTTTAAAACAGCAAGACGATTTAAAACCAATTTTGGATGACGAATATTTTACTCCTGGAACCTCATGGAAAAACATCTACGAGAATATTGTTGAATGTGGAAAAGCAGTTGTAATCTTTATGTTTTCAAAAGAGTTTTTACTCAGTCCTAATTGTCAGTTTGAGCTTAATTTTGCTAGAAATGCTTTTCTAACCAAGGGTGTGCCTCTCATTGCAGTAAAGATAGAAAATGTGAATATTCCAGAAATGATGAAAGATGATATCTTTGTGGATATGACAAGATGCTACGAATTATTCATAGAGAATGTTGTGGATATTGAGTCAGAGATCAAATCCAAGGTTGATAGCCTTGTAATCGGAATTAGGGACCGTATTAAAGAATATGAAAATAAATTACATATTACTCGTGTTATTCATCCTGATGATCGTCTTTTTCTTGAATCACGTGAACTATTTACACTTTACCCAAGAGACTATCGTGATGATTTTGAATCTGTGCAACAATGGATTGCAGAATGCTCCGATAAATTGCTCGAAGGAAAGTATTTTCAAGAATTATATTATATTGCCTATTATAGAGGAAAGTGTGTGGGGATTCTTTATGCCACTTATTATCGTTCAAGTCAATTTAATGATGGATATGCGTTTATTCTTCCTTTGGTTATCAAAAAAGATTCAGAAATATGTGGTGATCAGATTGTAGCACATGAGCTGCTCTCGCGGCTTAAAAAAGATACAAATACCAAGGATACACATTGTGAGAGGTATCTAGTTGAGTTGCCTTTTATAGAAGAATTAGATAAAGCTGAAGTAGAGATATGTCTTCGGGGTTGGACAAGTCTTGGTGAGGAAGACAATTTGGGTATTTTTACAAATTTAAATTATTTAAGTCCTGATTCTAAGGATTTTATCAAGGAAGCTGTTCGCGGCAGATCTAAAGATTATGAAGCAGAACCCATGTTATTACTTTCAGTCTTCGGTTATCCACACCAAAACATGAACAAGAAAGAAATGAAGCATGAGATCTTAGATTTCCTCTACGGAGTATATCATGCAGAAGGCTATACTAATCCATTTTTTCTTCGCGTTTGGATGGAGTTAATGAATCGACTACAAATGGCAGTTGAGTCAAGTTTGCCTGAGAAGTGCCAGATAAATTATATCGATCCGAAGCAGTTGAAGGAATTCATTAAAGGACTTTAAACAGGGAATTAATTGATATGACATCTGGTAAAGAAGATCAAAAGATTACAATTCTACCAATGAGAAAAAAAGATATCTCGGCTGTTGCTGCAATCATTGCTTCTCATGACAACTTTGACGGTAAATGTTCTGAATATTATTATAGAGAATATTTTACAAGTACAAAACGAGTGAAATCTCAACTCGAACAAAACTTTGTTGCAGTCGATAAAAATACAGGAGCTGTTGTAGGTGTATGCGGTTTTGCTCCAGATAAATATATGACTCCAGGAATTATTTGGCTGACGTGGTTCTATTTAAAAAAAAATTATCGCGGTAAGGGAATTGGTAGACGATTGCTTATTTATACGATAAATATAATACGTAAACTAAAAATAAAAAAGATCTATTTAGATACATCAAGTCATTTAAAATATGCAAGATCGATAAAAGTTTATAAGAAATGTGGTTTTAATATTGAGGGTACCTTTGTCGATTATTATGGTAAAGGTGAAAGCATGATTATTATGAGCCTTGATATGAAAAAGAAATCATAAATTATTAATAATTATTGGGACTAAATATCGCTATTAAAAAATTGTTGTGAAAGGTACGTATTGCTACTCCATCTACCTTAACCAGCATCCTCTTTTTGCGAACGAGATGTGGGGATGCAAAGTTGCTCTCGGGATTAGTTTTTAGATTTGTGCTTGAAGGCCATGATTATGTTTTTAAACAAGGTAAGAATACCTGACTTACAACAAATGATGAATCAGAGAGGGCTTCCAAGAAGCATACTTGAAAATGTATAATATGCCTCAACGAGAAAGGAGAAGAATTTCGTGGGTATTGTGTTGAATTGATTGTTTGGGGTTATACTGTGCATTGGTCAAGTTTTGTTCTATTCCAATTGAAATCATCTCAGTTATAAGGAAATGTACCATGTGGAAGATATTTTAAATATTTCACAACATTTATTACTTAACCTAGAGCTATCAATTGGTTTTACTGTTCTTAAACATGTCGAGCTAGACGATCCCGGGTATAACCTTAAAATTATCCCTATTTGGCCAAAGCTTTCGATAATATATATTTTTTGATTATTCATACTTATTTCTATCTCTCAGTTAATTGATGCAACGAAGGATGATCATTCCCACAGCAGCAGCCTATATAAAGAAATAGAGAATTTGTACGATTGTTGTTTAAGCGCAAAAGTTCAAATATCTCCGAAAAAGATATGGCTCTGGAAATAACACGGGCAATCATTAACGATTATGATATTATAAAATTCAGAGAATTATTTTCCCCCTTAATTTAATCTAATAACTTACTCCCCAATAACTCAAACAAATTTAAGACCCAAGTTACAGGCGGTTAGAATAAAAAAATAAAAAAAAGACAGGCATCTCTCAAATAAATTTCTTATCTTTTGACGAAATCCCGCCTTGCGGGACGAAATGATGGTCAAAACGGCTTATGTATATTGTTAAAAGAATCGCATAAGGAGAAAAAAATGATCGCAAAATACATTCTCGTCTGGTTCGTTCTGGTTATTGTTGCCATTATTAATGGAATTATTCGCAATGAAGTGTACAAGGATTCCCTGGGAGATCTGCATGCCCATCAGTTATCTACACTGACGGCAATTGCTTTATTCGGACTGGTTATCTGGGGTTTCACTCATCTATGGAAAATCACCTCGGCGCAGCAAGCCTGGGCCATCGGATTTATCTGGCTGGGAATGACCATCCTTTTTGAGTTCATCTTTGGGCATTTTGTGATGGGACATCCCTGGAGCAGATTGCTTCATGATTACAATATTTTTCAGGGCAGGGTCTGGATTCTGGTGTTAATCTGGACGACGATTGCGCCCTATGTTTTTTACAAATTGTCTGCTAAATGAATGGGTAATGGGGTAATTTGGGAACCGGGGGATTCGTTAAATTCAGTCTAAAAAAAAGTTTGTTAAAATGGTTATGAATCAGAGAAATAAATGGTTACATCTTCCCCAAAAATATTCCTTGAGCGGCAACTTTATCCTCAGGTTAGCGTAATTGTAGAAAATTAAAAAGGATAATTAAATTGGCAGATAAAACAAGCTATCTTACACCAACCTCTATTTCTGAACGAATTTTATCGCTTGACATCCTTCGCGGCTTCGCCGTGCTCGGCATTCTCATCATGAACATCCAGAGCTTTTCCATGATCGAAGCTGCCTATCTGAATCCTGCTGCTTATGGTGATCTAACTGGAATAAATAAATGGGTTTGGATTTTGAGCCATATCTTTGGTGATCAGAAATTTATGACTATCTTTTCGATACTGTTCGGCGCCGGGATAGTGCTATTCACCAATCGAGCGGAAGCAAAAAGTCGTAGTGCAGCAAGTTTGCATTATCGCCGCACACTGTGGTTATTTATTATCGGAATGATGCACGCTTATTTGTTGTGGCAGGGGGATATTCTCGTCCCGTACGCCCTCTGTGCTTTGTTAGCATTTGTCTTTCGAAAATTTTCGCCCAAAAAATTGCTGATCATCGGTATGATCGTTATTTCGGTTTCTTCAATCCTTTATTTGCTATTTGGCTGGTCTATGCAGTTCTGGCCTACAGAAGTCATTGAAGGAAATAGGGCAGGCTGGATGCCAGGTGCAGAAATTATTGAAAAAGAACTCGCTGCGATGCAGGGCAACTGGTTAGCACAGATGTCCCATCGGATTCCATCTGCTCTTCAGTTCCAAACATTCATATTTTTAATCTGGTCAGGCTGGCGGGCAGGTGGGCTGATGCTGGTCGGAATGGCGTTGTTTAAATGGGGTGTTCTCACTGCCCAGCGATCCAATCGATTTTACATGACCGTCATGATTATTGGCTTTGTGGTTGGGCTACCTGTTGTGAGCTTTGGCGTGGCTCAAAATTTTGCAGCGGATTGGGCAATGGAATTTTCCATGTTTTTCGGCTGGCAATATAATTATTGGGGAAGCCTCTTTGTCTCCCTTGGATACATCAGCCTGGTGATGATGATTTGCAAGGCTGGGTCCTTACAGAAAATCAGTCAACCTTTTGCAGCCGTTGGTCGTATGGCATTCTCCAATTACCTGCTACAAACGCTGATCTGCACGACAATTTTTTACGGTCATGGTTTTCGATTATTTGGCAATGTAGAGCGCTGGCTGCAGGTTTTGATTATGATTGGAATCTGGATCTTTCAATTGATTATCTCGCCAATCTGGTTACGCCATTTTCGATTTGGACCTATGGAATGGCTGTGGCGATCGCTAACGTATTGGAAGGTTCAACCTATGCTGGTTTTAAATTCCAAAATTCAAATAATAAATTCCGAATAAATTTCAATCAACAAACATCAAAATTCAAACATAAGGATAGCTGTTAAAAAATAAGGGTAAATTATGAGTGTCATATCTGATTTAACGGATAAAAGCATTGCTGTGGAAGAAGCTGCCGAAAAAGCAATCAAAGATGAAAATGAACTCTCAACATTGCTTGATGGAATTTTATCGAAAAAGGAAGATATTAGGTTCAACAGTCATGAAGCTTTATTGTATATTTCTGAGAATGATCCAGCAGTGCTTTATCCAAAATGGGACTACCTGGCAGATTTATTAACCAGCGAAAATCATTTTCATCGCTATATAGCTATCAATCTGTTAGCCAATCTTGTCAGGATCGATGGAGAAAATAAGTTTGAAAGAGATATCGACAGGTATTTCAATAATATTGCTGGTAAGAAGACAATGGTCGCAGGTCAGGCAGCGATAAATGCAGGAAAAATCGCCAGGGCAAAACCTAATCTTCAAGCTAAGATAACTGATATTCTTTTGAAAATTGATCAAATTCATCAAGGTAAACAGACAGAGCTTATGAAAGCGGCTGCGATAACTGCTTTCGATGATTATTTTGATGAAGCTGTTGATAAAGATAAGATAATTGATTTTGTGAAAACAAGTTTGGGAAGCGATAGTCCAAAGACGAGGAAGGTGGCAAAGGAATTTTTGGAGAAATGGCAAAAATGACAAAATGATTCGGGACAGGATGATTAAAAAATATGAAATCATTTTGTCCCAAATTATTTTGCCTATTTAGTGCTTGAACGAAAACACAACCTTATGTCATTTCGACCGAAGGGAGAAATCTGTAAGTCCAATATTTGTGTAAAAAACAGATTCCTCACTTCGTTCGGAATTTTAGACAGTAACAAGTTAAAATGAGGAAACCATTTGAATGAAAACATTAATCATCGGCTGAAGAACATCACTCACATTTTCTATACTTAATCTAGCATCAGGATGATTATTCCTGAAAATTTGAAAAATTTCGTCGGCAAAACCGTGTCCGATCGACTTTCTTTTTGTTATCAAATATTAAGTCAACTTATTGTCAACCCTTTTTCTATTTTTTTGTCAACTTGAAAGTTTATTTTATAATATTTTTTGCACAAACTTTGAAATTCCGATACAGCAAGTTAACACCACAATAAATTGTGGTGTTTATTCAATATTTTTTGAGTCAACACCAAGATTTATCATGGTGTTTTGTTGCTTCTCATCGTTTGCGAGATCTAAGAAAAAATCAAGCATTCGTTGGTCTTTTGTTTGGTCTAACCAGAACATCGCCCTCTTCCGAATGCGAGAATCCGGACTGGTTTGAGCAATTCGAGAAAGTATTGGAGTCGCTTTTCTCTCTGGTAGTTGGCTGATCGCAAAAAGAGTGTATTCTTTAATTTTTAGATTTTTTTCATTCATTAAAATTCCATTCAATACTTCGGTCGCGTCTTCACAAGGCAGTTGACTCAGCCAGAAAATTGCTGTCTGTCGAACCTCCTGATTTTTTTCCTTCCTGGCTAAAATTGAAATTATAGCAAACGCATCTCTGGTTTTTAATTGGCTCAGCGCGAATATTGATTTTTTTCTGAGTCGAATATCTTTATGCTTTAAAGCTAAGTAGGTTAATAAGTTAATAGTTTCATGTGAGTTATGTCGACCTAACCAATGGATAGCTTCATTTTTAAGTGATAGTGAATAGTTACCCAGTATAATATGCTTCTGAAACTCTACGACTTGCTTAGAACATTTATGGGCACCAATAGATGCGATCATCTGTTGTTGTAATTTTGAATATGTTGTTTTATGAAATTGATATTTCAACCAATCAAGACTGGTTGATGCAACTCCTTCTCCTAACCAGAAAATAGGTCTGATTTCTTTGAAAAAAGGTTGATCCATTCTTTGCAAGAAAATATGATAAAGACAGGGATTTCCTGATTCCAGTGAATAGTCTAAGATTATTGCTAATTTAAAATAATCAGGTCTATTTTTGTCTTCCAATTGAGGCTTTATTTGATTAATTGATGCTACCTTGCGCTGTATTTCTTGTTCTTTTGTTCTGTTATCATTGGGACATATTTTTTCAAAAATTATTTGTTCGAGCGTTAAATTAGTATTGCCAGTTTCTTGCATCCTCTTTATATCTTTCATTGAATAAATACTATCAACCGAATAGATCAGCCATATTTTTTGACCATCATATTTTTTTAAAGCCAGGTCTAAGGCAAAATTTACTCGCGTATTAAAATCAAAGTCCTGGCAAGCAAAAAGCTTATTTATTTCGAGCGCGAATGAAGTTTTAGCAAGAAAGACAATAATAATAATTAATTCCAGTAAAAAGAAAAAATATAAAATAAGTTGGCTTTTAACTTTTATTTTCATTTGATCTAAATTCTCATTTTTAGTATCCAAACAATAAAATTCTTGCCCGCCAGATGGCAGGCAAAAAATGAAATTATTTTTTAACAATTGCTAATTTATTTGTAAAATTATTCAGGTCAGATAGCGCAAAATACTTTGAGCAAATAATAAGGCTCAACATATTTATATTCCTGAATGTTAAGAGGGGAGGATAAGGCAATTAAATCTTTTTGCGCAATTAAGGCGCAAATATATAAATAGGAGTTCTTAAATTAATCTGTAAATAACCAGCATTGAAATTAGAAGTATTAATTAGCTCATGCATATTACGATTTTTTGAGAATACGTCACTGATATATGCAAAATACCAGAAGTATGAAGATTTTATTTATACTTTAAGCACTTTCAGGTATAATAGTAATATGCTGTTCATCCAGATTGTTAATATCAAATTGTCCTAACTCAATTCTTCCAATATTATCACTTAAAAAAGTTTCTGCACCAGATTTAATTTGGAACTGAACGTTTCGATATAACTTTTCGTTGTTGGCATATAAGAATAATGTTGTTTCACTTGTGTCTTGAGACTGAATCGCCCGAACAAATATCTCGTTGTCATCAATTGGTATGCAATCGAGATCATCCATATCTATTTTACAATCTTTTTGAGGTAACAATACGATCTCAGCCTGGTATTGCTTCAATTGTTTATGTTCTTGTGTGTCATTTGGCTGAAGTAAAATACCTGCAATAACTACATTTTCTTTTTCAATATTATCTATCAATTTAAATATTGTACTGGAAACAGGCCTTCTCTTTTCCTGTTCAAGTATTTTATAATATTGATTAAGTTCTGTTGCTAAAGCATAGCATCGGAGACATGAGTTGATATGGTGAGAAACTTTTTTTCGCTCAGAAATAGCAGAAATTTGATTTGAGACATAAGCCTCTATCAGGTGAATTTCAGGACAAGCTTTTTTATCTGTTGCACTCATGATCGATATTTATAAATCGAATTTTTTCTCTAAAATGTAGTATGTACCTGGTCACGATTTAGTCGAGAGATTACAATACTCAAATCCAGGTGATGGATATGGTATCAGTTAGTATTGTCTCTTTTCGGTATTGGTCATACTCATTTAGTTTGAAATAACTTAATTATTTTTACATTGGTATATACAGTCAATCCTCCTTGTTTACGTAAAATTACAATAATTCTTTTAATTTTTTCCTTAATGATTTTTTAGTAATTTTTACTAAATATTCAAAAATTGATCGCTCCTTCTCTCGATATTGGTGTTGGGTTAGTTCTGGAATGTATCTTTTCAAATATCGGAAGTTAGAATCAGTCTCCTTACCCTGAGTTAATTCATTGACAAAATCTACAATTGCCCGGCAATAAATATCAGCTTTTTCTGGAGTAATTTTCTTTTTTCTAAGATATTGTTGATTAATTTTTTGATGAATAACATTGATTATTCGTTGGTTAACCTGTTCAATCTCTTTTGCCTGAAGATCACTGAGTGGGGAGTTTACATCTACATTGTTTGAGAGTTTTTCCCGAACGTGTTGGAAGGTTACATCTCGAATGATCGCTGCAACTATATCAATAGCTAAATAATTTTGGTAGTCAGGAAAACTTGCCACTATTTCTAACATTTTTTTTATCATTGATGCTACAGAGTCGGAGGGATCATATTTTTCGAGGAAGTTTTGATATAATAATTTTTCCGGGATCGCATTTTTAAAACGTTCTGAATCTGCATTTTGAATATTATTTGCCTTATCTACTCCTCCATTATTTTCATTAGATGATAGATTACTGCACTCATTTTCTAATCCATTAGAATCATTATTCTTAAATATAAATTCTCTGCCCATTTCTTTAAAGGATTTTAACTCGTTAGAACTTCTAATGGCTACCTTAATATTCCGGATTATTTTTGCTCCTTCAGGATCACGCTCTCTAAAAATACGGGATAGTTCCTGCTTAGTTTTCTTGACTATGAGTCTACGGAGCATACTAGCCGCTTCCACTTCATTCAGCGTTGTATCAGATTCAATCTTTGGACCGAAATAACGTTGAAGTTGTGTAAACTCGCCATTATCGTTCCTTATAAAAAGACCAGCTATACAATCAATAGCTACATCTTCTAACTCATTCACACCTTCGGATTTTTTAGGTCGAATGTTTCTTCCAATGACTTCTAAGTATTTAAGATAGCTAATAGCTATTTTTTGGGAAATAATTACAAATTCAGTCAGTTCATTGGGAGAATAATTGCTAGCACAGATGTTGCGCACCAATGGGACTAATTTTCCTGATTCCATGCAATCAATTATGTTTTGAGGTTAATATTCTTAAAATCTTAACAGCTTACATCAATTGCAAATATTATACCATATAATATCATTGAGTTATATGATTAAATATCATTATTTCCATTTAATATTATACAGTTAGGATAATTAACTGCTCGATAGACCATTGTTGCTCTGTATATCCATGAAACAAATGTTTCATGGTAACACAATCAAAACAGTTACTCACAATAGCGACTAGTTGAAATCTCAGATCAAGGATGGTGAATTAAATAAGTTATCCGTTTGGTTGAATAAGTGATGTTGATTATATTTGAGTGATGATTTAATTTGATTTTAACTGAAGATGATTATACATATTTCAAAAAAAAAGGCTGAACATAATTTCTATTCAGCCTAACATAACAAAGCTAAAACACAATTTACTTTATCATAGGAAGTCCATATTTTTTAGCTTTACGATAAATTGTAGCGCGTCCAATACCTAATTTCTTAGCTGTTTTAGAGATATTTCCTTCGTTCTCCAATAGTGCCTGTCTGAGGGCTTCTTCCTCTAATTTTTCGATCCAGCTTGAAAGTGTATTATCGGACTCATATAATTTTTTCTCACCCAATGAACGAACCGCTGCTGGTAACTCTTTTGCGCCAATCTCTACATCGCTTGCCAGAACAACGGCTCTTTCAATCGCGTTCTCTAATTCACGAACATTTCCAGGCCAATTATACGCCATTAATAATTCTAGTGCCTCGGGCGAAATTCCTTCAATTTCTTTGCCCTCCTGATCATTATATTTGTTAAGAAAGTGAGCTGCTAATAATGGAATATCTTCTTTCCTATCTCGAAGAGGCGGCAATTTGATCGGAAAGACAGAGATTCGATAGTATAAATCCTCTCGAAACTCCCCTTTTTTCATAGCAGCTTCTAAATCTTTATTTGTCGCGGAAATTATACGAACGTCAACCTTAATCAGGTCTGCACCACCGACACGTTCAAATTCACGTTCCTGTAGCACACGGAGTACTTTTGCTTGCGTGGTTGGAGACATGAGACCAACTTCATCAAGAAAAATAGTGCCGTTATTAGCTTGCTCAAATTTTCCGACCCGCCTACCAACAGCTCCGGTAAACGCACCTTTCTCATGACCAAATAATTCACTCTCTAAAAGTGATTCAGGTAAGGCGGTGCAGTTTACCGCGACGAAAGGTTTGTTTGCTCTTGTTTTGCTATGATAATGAATTGCTCTGGCAATCAGTTCTTTGCCTGTACCGCTTTCTCCCTGAATCAGGACGGTGACATTACTATTGACAACTGTTTCAACGGATTTGAATACCTCCTGCATAATACCGCTTTGCCCGATGATGTTCGTAAAGGTGTACTTCTGCTTTAATTCATTTTTGAGTTCATCCACTTCACGTTTCAAAGAGCTCGTCATCAACGCATTTTTGACCGTAATTGGAAGTCTTTCTCGTTTTAAGGGCTTCTCAATAAAATCATAAGCACCGAGTTTCATTGATCTGACAGCTCTTTCAATTGTACCGTGGGCGGACATCATCACGACTGGAATACGGGAGTCATACTCCTTTACTCTTTTTAAGGTCTCAATACCATCGATTCCTGGCATCTGTATGTCCATAAGGATTAAATCTGGAATCTGTTCTCGAATATATTTCAGGCATGCTTCGCCGCTGATTAAGGTATTTATTTCATAATATTTTTCCAGGTTTAGTATACTCTTTACTAATGTACATATACTCTTGTCATCATCTACAACCAGTATATTATAAATTCTTCCTATTGATTCTGCCACTTTACTCTCCTGTATATATTTTTACTCCGGTTACTGTCTATAATAACAAAATTTATTTAAATATTCAAGCTTTTTTTGTAAATTCTATAAATAGTATTTTCGGAATCATTAAGCTGATAAATTATTTAATTATCACCTTATTAAATTATATTGTCGCCTGATGTTTAGAACTATTTGACAATACAGAACTTAAAGAGTTTTTTAGAATATGTTCATAATTACCAATTTGAATTTCAATAGCCAAATAATATATTTTTGATAAATTTGGGACCGGTTCAATTATCCTAACATAATCTTTTTCAGTTGTTAAAACTAACTCAGCATCCGTATTTTGAGCTTCAGCGGTTATTTTTATTATATCTATAGTCTTATAATTATAATGATCTGAAAATTTCAAATGGTGGACAACCTGCACACCTAAATTTGTAACTGTTTTTTCGAACGATGCTGGATTTGCAATTCCTGAAAAAAGAAAAACTCGTTTATGATCTAAATATGATAGATGAAACCGATTGCCTGTACTAGCCTGAATAATCTCAATTGCTCGATGTTCACTTGTTACATAGGGATTGGAAGAAAAGTTACGAACCTGTTTAGTTAGTTTGTTGATGTTTTTTGATTGATCGATCCGGGTGAACCAGATTAAATCAGCACGTCTCAGGCTGCTGACTGGTTCACGAAGAAATCCTGTTGGTACTAAAAAACCGCGACCAAAACCAACACTTGCATCAACCAATACGATATCGAAATCACGATGTAGTCTTCGATGCTGGTAACCATCATCTAACAAAATCACATCGGGCTTAAATTTTTTCTGGATCAGCAACGCACCTTTATATCTATCCGCTTCTACAACAATAGGTATATTTTTAAGTTGGCGAGCTAATAGATGTGGCTCGTCTCCAGCACGATGCAAACCAGCTAAAATCTGCTTTCCATCGGAGACTATAACAATACCTTTACTCTTTCTTCGATAGCCACGACTCAAAATCGCTACTTTGAAACCCATCTCTTTCAGGTAAACTGCCAGAAATTTAATAACAGGTGTCTTTCCCGTTCCACCAACAGAAATATTGCCGACACTTATGACTTTGCAGTTGATAACTTTCAACGAACGAAATATTTTCTTATCATAAAGTAGATTTCGAACACAAATAATTATTTTATAAATTAATGAAAATGGGTATGACACAAATTGATAAAATTTATTATTGAAAATATTCATCAGCTTTCTTTTCTAATTGGATCATTTCCTCCTCAAATTTTTTTCGTAATTGCTCCAGTTGTTCTTGAGAAAGCTTTTTCGGTATTTTGATTGGATTGCCATACATTACGACACTTTTTGAGCAAGGCAGCGGAACAACAAATTTATCCCAACTATTGAATTGGATTTTTCTTTTTGCAGCAAAGCTTACAGGTAGAAGATGGGCACCTGCTTGCTGCGCGATATAAAGTGTTCCTGGTTTTAAAAAATGACGGGGACCCGTCGGTCCATCCGGGATCATTACACCAATCCCCCCCCGATTTAAAACATCGACCATATCATGAAATGCCTTTATCCCCCCTCGTGTACTTGACCCGCGCACCGTTCGATAGCCGAGTTTGTGAATTGCCTGGGCTATCATTTCCCCATCCGCATGCAAACTGACCATGGGGATGATACCTTCATCGCGGTGGACATAAGTTGGAATCAAGATGCGACCGTGCCATAAAACATAAATGAAAGGGACTTTTTTCTCTTTGAGTCGTTCGGGGTGATGTCGTCCCAAAATTTTGATCACGCTCAATTTTCCGATTAAAATAATTAATAGCCAACCAAGCCTTGTCCCCAGGAAAAATAATATTTTTTTCTTTTTTTTTCTATCCATAAGAATAAATTTGGTTTATGATATTGGTTTGGAGTTCATAAGTTCAATAGCCATTTTTGCAGTTCGAAACGAAGCTCCGGGTTTGCCCAAATTTTCCTTGATTTTATTCAACTCGGTAATCATATTAATTCTTCGATCGTTATTGAAAAGCAACGGTTCCATTTCTGACATCAACTGATTGCAACGGAACTGATTTTGAATAAATTCCGGTACAATTTTATGTTGTGCAATTACATTGACCAGACCAATTGAATCAATTTTAATCAATTGTTTCCCGATTAAATAAGAGAGCCGATCGACTTTATAAACAATAATTAATGGCGTTGTAAACAGGGCAGATTCGAGTGTTGCTGTACCAGATGCAACAATTAAAAGATCGCTATGGTTCATAATCTCATAAGTGCAATTCTCTATCAGCTTAACCTGGTTATTGTTTTGTACTATTTGCTGATATATATTGTCCGCTACTGAATCGGCTTTGCTGATAATCGTTTGAATTTCTGGATGTTTTACTCTTAACTGACGTACGGTTTTAAGTAATTCTGGCAGTAATCGTTTTACTTCTAATGGGCGACTACCAGGTAAAAGTCCGACAACTTTTTGATCATTATTCAGCCCATGATTCTGAAAAAACTCACTTCTGTTCATTTTTGAAGTAATCATTTCCAGAAGAGGATGCCCCACAAAATCGGCATCAATTCCAGCCTCACGAAAAATTTTTTGTTCAAAGGGAATGATCACCGCCATTTTATCAACCAATCGCACTATTTTCTGGATTCGATTTGAGCCCCACGCCCAAACCTGGGGTGCAATATAATAAAGAACTTTAATACCTCTTTTTTTAGCTGCCCGGGCAAGTTTCAGATTCATGCCAGGGTAGTCAATTAAAATCAGAAGCTGGGGCTGAATTTTCTCCATTGCTGATACAATATCACTATAGACTTTTTTAAAAAATGAGAATCGTTTCAAAACATCCCAGAAGCCAAGTACACTCATCTCATTGATATGATAAAATAGGTGAATCCCTTGTTGTTGCATTCTATCGCCGCCAATACCATATATTTCAAGATCAGGTTGCAGTTTAAGCAATTCGTGAACCAGTCCTGAACCATGTAGATCACCTGAAGCTTCCCCAGCACTAATCATAATTTTATTATTCATCGATTGTTTTTTTACCTCGTAATAAAATTATTGCTCAAGCAAATTTTTAACTTGTGATTTTATCATATCAGTTATTTCGATTGCGACTCTTAGTGCTTCGCGCCCCTCTTCTCCACTAACTGCTGGTCGCTTGCCGGTTTTGATAGCATCGAGGAAAGATTCCAATTCCATTTTTAGTGCATTTGTTTCTTCGATTTGTCGTCTTTCATAAGTTATTTTTTTTGATTTGCCATATTGATCAAATTCTCCGAATTCAATAGGAATTTGATTGGGTCGAATTTTAACATCAACTGAATCGACTAATTGGTATATTTCTGAAAATTTTTGTAAAAAGTCTATTCCAATATAAGCATTGCGCTGGAACAACCGCATCTTACGCATCTTTTTCTGAGAAATTCGACTCGCTGTTATATTTGCCACAGATCCATTTGCAAAATCCAGTCTGGCATTTGCAATATCAACTTCATCAGTAACAACAGCCACCCCGCTGGCATTAATTTTTGTTACATGAGATTTAACGAGATGAAGAATGATGTCAATATCATGTATCATCAAATCAAGAACCACAGCAACGTCTGTGCCTCGTGGATTAAACGATGCCAGGCGATGACTTTCGATGAACATCGGAGCAAGATCGAGATCATTTAAAGCAACAATAGCTGGATTGAATCTTTCAATATGTCCCACCTGTAATATGCGATTATTTAACCTGGAGACCTGGATGAGTTTATCGGCTTCTTCTAATGTAGTTGTGATAGGTTTTTCAACTAAACAGTGAATTCCTCGCTCAAGACACGTCTGTGCAATGTTAAAGTGATTTGTAGTCGATACGACGATACTGGCAGCCTCTATTTGATCTAACAGTTGTTCTAATTTGTCATAAGTTTTGACTTGAAACTCCTGACCAATTTTTTGGGTACGTTCTGAATTGAGATCGTAAATTCCAATGATGTCTGCATCTGAGATTAGTTTATAATTTTGAACGTGAAGTCGACCCAGATGCCCAACACCAATGACACCGATTTTAATTTTTTTCAACAATTTTTCCTCCCTAATTCCGATACAAACCATTTAAGTTAACAAAAATAAAAACAATAATCAATTAATTTTTTTAAAAGCTGTCAGATTTATTTCATGCCAGCCCTCGGCGAAAGGCAGAGGTGAAGAACTATAGATCAGAATATCATTACGGTTTGATGATTTCTTCTGAATTTCGTGAAGATAACCAGCTTCATCTTCATTTTCAAATCTGACCGGATCGAAATGTTGGATGAGCGGGTGAATATATTTAATATCAAAGATAATGAAGCTTCCTAAATCAACTCCAAAAATGATTTTCTTACCTTTGGTATCAACATCCCAAAAATTTACCTGGTCTAAATCTACCTCATATTCACCTGCGCCATCCGATAATTTAATCAAACCAATCAATCCACCGAAACTATCAGGGAATAACATTCTTTCCAATTTTTGAGCTGCGTCCTTGGGCGTTTTCAGAAAGTCAATCTTCTTAATTTGATTATAGTCTGCAACCTTAAGATAAGCAGGATCCATAACAATCAAATAACCTGATTCAGAGTAAATTTTCATTTCGTAACCTCAATTAAAATATTAACCACCAAAAAATTAATCGAGAGAGCTTTGCTAATTTATTATATCATTTTTAACGATTTCCCCGATCTGGGTCTGCTCATTGGGCCAGATTTTCCTGCCGGGGTAAACAATAGTATTTACTCCGGTTTTGACACCATCACCGATAATAGCCCCCAGCTTTTTCATTCTCGTATCAAACAATTTTCCTTTTATCAGGGACAAAACGTTTTTTTCATCATGTCGAACGTTTGCTGTAATAAACCCTGCACCTAAGTTCACACTTTCACCTATAACGGAATCTCCTACAAAACTTAAGTGAGAGATTTTTGTTTGATCCATGATAATTGAATTTTTAATTTCTACATTATGTCCAATGCTACAACTGTTGCCAATAGAAGTACATCCTCTGATATAACTATTGGGACCAATGGTGCAATTGTTTCCGATAATCACCGGTCCTTCAATATAACTACCTGATTTTACCGTTGTATTTTCTCCGATGGTAACAGCATTTTTAATGTGTACATTGTCTTCGACTGTTCCTTTGATTGCCCCTTGTGTTTGCCGGTTCATGAAATATGCCTGCGAATTTAATAATTCCCAGGGGAAGCCATTTGACATCCAGAATCCCTGAATAGGATGAACATAAAAGTCCTCTTTTCGAGCTAATGAGAGGACAGAACTGGTAAGCTCGATTTCGCCGCGTTCACTAAACGGGGTTTTTTCGATAATATTAAAAATAGCTCTATCTAACATGTAACAACCGACGTTGGTTAGATTTCCAACAAACTCTTTTGGTTTCTCTATCAAGTTTAGCACCCGATTTTGGTCATCCACATGAAAAACTCCAAATAGTGAAGGATCCTCTTCGTATCGGACCAGGGCAGCATATTTGTATTTGATTAATTGCTCAATATCGGTTCGATCATAAATGTCATCTCCATTCATCGCGATGAATCGATCATGAATAAAAGGTTCTGCCATTAAAGCGGCGTGACCGGTGCCTTTTTGCTCTTGTTGTTCACAATATATTATTTTTATGTCTTTCCACTTTTCGCCCAGATATTCTTGAATCATTTCCTTGCGATAACCCACTATCAAAATGACCTCATTGACCAGTCCGTGCAGTTGTTCCAAAAGATATTCGATAATTGTTTTTTCTCCAACTGGTAATAATGGTTTGGGACGTGTTAAAGTCAGCGGAAATGTACGGGTGCTTTTTCCTGCAACTAAGATGACTGCCTGCATGGTTGAGACTCCTGTGTTGATAGATGATTAAACTGGTTAATTGTTTAGCTTTTAAATTAATTAAAATATAAATAATTTTGTTATAGTCAAGGATAATCTTTAGGAACAAGTAAAAAATTATCTTGCATTTTTAAGAATACTTTAGTAATATCAAACTATAACCAATTAGAGGATAATATGTTTAAACTAAAATTTTTAACCATTTTTGTTCTGCTTGTTGTATGGAGTATTTGTTGTTTCGGGCAGGAGCTTCAACCTGATGAAAGAGGCTATATCGTAAAACTAGCGGATAAAATTGATGATTTTAAGGTTACCCTAATGGATGGGACATCAAAAAAATTATCCGAATTCAAAGCACCTGTTATTGTTCTTAATTTCTTTGCTTCGTGGTGTGTTGTCTGTAGTAAAGAGATACCACATATTGAAAAAGAAATCTGGCAACCGATGAAAGATCAGGGATTGATTGTTTTAGGCGTTGATTTTAAAGAAAAACCAGATACTGTGAGGAAATTTGTGGAGGAAATGAACATCACATACCCCGTTGCATTAGATAAAAACGGTGGAATATTCAATCGCTTTGCCAGAGGTGGCGTAACCAGAAATATTGTTCTCGATCGAAATTTAAAAATCATTTATTTAACTCGACTTTTCGATCCTGAAGAGTTTGAAGGCATGAAAAATACTATTCAACAAATCCTTGAATTGAAGCAGGATGCCCCTAAATCTACTATAAATGAGGCAAAGGCTATGGAAAAGATTTATTTAAAGGATATGGCTGAAACTGGTAAAAAAATTTTGTTGCAATACCAGGGAAAGCATAAAGTTCATCTTGAAGGTAGGATCAAAAAGAAAAAGTGGTGGAGAAAATTGGAGATTGAAGTTTCTTTATTTAAAGAAGATATTGTCTCCAGCAAATATGATAAAAAGACAAAGACATTGCGCATTGGATATAAACATTATGATGGAGTTCGAATTGCAATACTTCCGATGACCCAATTTAAAGTTCCTGAAGATATTGAACAAATAATTGTTCATGACGTGGAATAGACGATTTTATTTGAGATGGATCTGATCACAGTGAGTCAAGCATGTGAAATGAAGTATCGATTTTTTTGACAGGTCGTAGATCCCGGTCTTCGGGAATAACAGGATAACAAGGCTTAGCAGGATTAATTATTTTTCATTTAAAATCTTAGGGTTGCTTTACACCGCAGTGGATTGAGCAACAGATCTAGCCCATGGTTAATATCTGTTACGATAATATCAGCAGCCAGAATTGCAGCATTGGCGCAGCCCTCAGTTCCTAAGACGGCGATTCCCAGCCTTGCTGCTTTCAACATGCTCCTATCATTATTCCCGTTTCCAATAGCTGCGACATGTTCAGCACCTAGAGAATTTACATAGTTTTCCTTTTGTAAGTCTTCATTATTCTTTTCTAAAATATGCAGTTTACATGGAATATCTTTCAACTGAGATCCAGCCAAACCAAATGTATCAGCAGTTAAAATATGAACATGAGCAATTTTGGCTAATTTATTTAATTGATCCTTGACGCCTTCCAATAGTCTGCCATCGAGAGATAATGTTCCATTGTAATCTAATACGATGTGTTTTAATACCAGTTTGCCGAACGCCGGGATGTCAATATTTAACATAATCGAGCATTCTCCTCAAATATAACTTTTATTATTTATAAAAATTGAATATTGCTAAGGTATATATCTGGATGGTTCATAAATTTTAACCATAAAGATATGAAGTAATTAAAGGTTAATGAACCAAATTTTTTAATTTATTCAAATTAAATAAAGCCTTCGTGGACTTTACTTATTTTTAGGATCCTCGTTGTAAAAAAATAGTTCAGATTCGACCTAATTTAAAAATAATAATGATTAAGATCAAGTGATTTTCAATAATTCTATCATTGGAACAAAAATTTTATACTTGACTATTTCAGTCGAGTATCTTATATTTAATTTCAAGTTAGATTAAGCAGGAATAACAAAAGTGAATTGATCGATAAGAGGAAATTATTGGATATTTTAAATAAGGTGGAGTAAAAATGAGAAAAGTATATTTTGATCACAGTGCCACGACGCCAATTGATCCCCAGGTTACCGAGGCGATGTTACCATTTTTAAATGAAAAGTTTGGGAATCCATCCAGTATTCATTCGTATGGTAGAGAGGTGAAAGTGGCGCTGGAAGAAGCGAGAGAAGCAGTAGCTGATTTTTGTAATGTACGAGCAGCGGATATTTATTTCACCAGCGGCGGCACTGAATCGGATAATATGGCAATTAAAGGCGTTGCGTATGAGTTAAAAGACAAGGGTAAGCATATTATCACTTCAAAAGTTGAACATCATGCTGTATTGCATACCTGTGAATTTTTGGAAAAACAAGGGTTTGAAATTACATATTTAGCCCCAGATAAATATGGTATGATTCATCCCGAAACGGTGGAAAAAGCGATAAGAAAAGTTACAATTTTAATCACGATAATGCATGCAAATAATGAAGTAGGTACGATTAATCCAATCCAAACAATTGGTGAAATCGCCAGAAATAAAGGGATACTTTTTCATACGGATGCGGTTCAATCATTCGGGAAACTAACGATTGATTTGTCCAAATTACCTGTTGATTTGATGTCGATGTCTGGACATAAAATTTATGGTCCTAAAGGTGTTGGTGCTCTTTATATACGTAAAGGTGTACGACTGGTTCAGCTCTCTCATGGCGGTGAACATGAACGGAATCGACGTCCTGGAACGGAAAATATTCCCGGAATTATTGGTATGGCAAAAGCAGTTGAACTTCGCAGGGATGGCATGAAGAACGAAGCTAAATATATCAGAAATTTACGTGAAAAATTACATAAAAAAATTTCAGAAGTAATTCCCCGCATATTTTTAAACGGTCATCCCCAAAAAAGATTAGCCGGTCATTTGAATTTGTCTTTCCAGGGCATTGAAGGGGAAGCACTATTGCTTAGCCTGGATTTGAAAGGCGTGGCTGCTTCCAGTGGTTCTGCCTGCACGTCGGGAAGCATCGATCCATCGCATGTGTTATCGGGAATGGGCATTAAACCAGAATTAACTCAATCTTCGATTCGATTTACGCTTGGAAAAGATAATACCGAAGAAGATATTGATTACACGGTAAGCATTTTACCAGACATCGTTCAGCGATTGAGGAGTATGTCGGCTCTTGAGTAAATCAGAGAGAAATTCGATATTCAATATTCGATATTCTTAATTCAATTTATCGATAAAGTCTTGTCGATGTTACAACACTAAGTGCCTAATTACCCTTCAACTAATAATAACTATCAATTTTAAATGATAATTCCAGATCAAGAAAACAGAAATAAAGCAACAGTTGCTGTCGCCATGAGCGGCGGTGTCGATAGTTCAGTGGCTGCGGTTCTTTTGAAAGAAAGAGGATATGATGTTATTGGCTTGACCATGCATGTTTGGGACTACGAAAAGGTCGGTGGTAATGTTTATAATGAAAGCAGTTGCTGTTCACTCGAATCGATGTATGATGCACGCTCTGTCTGTCACAATAGGGACATTCCGCATTACGTGATAGATGTAAGAGATGAATTCGAGAAGTATGTGATTGAAAATTTTGAAACTGAATACTTGAATGGCAGAACACCGAATCCCTGTATTCTATGTAACTCCAGAATAAAATGGAAGGTGTTATTAAAAAAAGCAGTAGAATTGGGTTGTAATTATTTTGCTACCGGACATTATGCTCGTGTTGGTTTTGATGATTATAGCGGACGATATATGCTTCGCCGCGGCAGAGATCGTTCAAAAGACCAGGCTTATGCATTGTGGGGACTTTCCCAGGAGCAATTAAAGCAGACCATTTTTCCGCTTGGCAATTTAACGAAAACTGAGGTCAGGAAAATTGCGGACAATTTAAATTTGAAAATTAAAAATAAACAGGAAAGTCAGGAAATATGCTTTGTTCCCGATGATGATTATTCAAGATTTTTGCGGGAGAGAAATCCTGATGCTTTTTCCGAAATTCGTGATGGAGAAATTTTAGATATAAAAGGAAATATAATGGGTTATCATCAAGGATACCCGTTTTATACAATTGGACAGCGAAAGGGATTGGGAATTGCTATCGGAAAGCCAATGTATGTTACTGAAATTGATGCGAAGTCGAATAAAATTGTCATCGGGGAAAAAGAGGATTTAAACCAGCAAGGTTTATTGGCACATCATGTAAATTGGATCGCTATAGAGAAGCTGACGTCACCATTAAAAGTTGAAGCCCAGATTCGATATAACGATCCGGGGCGCAAGGCTACTGTTTATCCTGCTGAACAGGGATTTGTAACAGTTAAGTTTCATGGCTATCATCAAGCAGTTACGCCCGGGCAATCGGTGGTGTTTTTCGATGACGATATTGTTGTGGGTGGAGGAGTGATTGAGAAAGGGTTGAAATAATAGTCAATTTTTTTATCAATATCAGAAAATCGAATTACCCAAACTGGAATAACTATAATCAAAAGTATTTTATATAACGCAGATAGAATAGATCGAACAGATTAAAATGGATTTTTTCTTGATGATAGTCAATAATCCGTTTCAATCAGTTAAATGCTTTCCATTAGATTAGATTCTTGTTCAAAAAAATTTTTACTTAAGTATTTATAAATTTTATCTTCGCTTTTCATAACTCTGGAAAAGTCCAATGGAACCCAAAAAAATAACCGCGCCCATAATTATGAAAATGAAACGACAGGGCGAAAAAATCGCCGCGCTCACGGCTTATGACTATCTTATGGCTCTTTTTTTGGATGATGCAGGTATTGATATCATCCTGGTCGGCGATTCTGGTGCAATGGTATTTGCAGGGTATGACTCAACGATTCCGATCACAGTTGATGAAATGATCTACCATACAAAGGCTGCCAGTCGAGGAGTTAAGCGCGCGTTATTGGTAGCTGATATGCCCTTTCTCTCTTTTCAGGTAAGCACCGAGGATGCTTTGCGTAACGCGGGTAGATTTATTAAAGAGGGAGGAGCCGAGGCAGTAAAAATGGAAGGTGGAGAGGCAATTGCAGAAACAGCTAATCGAGTTGTAAACGCAGGTATTCCAGTCATGGGACACCTTGGTTTGACTCCGCAATCCATCAATCGATTTGGCGGTTACAAAGTCCAGGCACGAACTGAACAAGATGTTGCTAAGTTAATTACAGATGCAATTGCCCTGGAACAAGCAGGCGTTTTCTCCATTGTCCTTGAAAAAATTCCAGCCGCTGCAGCGAAAAAGGTTACAGAAAAAGTGAATATCCCTACAATTGGTATCGGTGCAGGACCACATTGTGATGGTCAAATTTTGGTTACCCATGATATCCTGGGTTTATTTGAAAAGTTCAGACCGAAGTTTGTTCGTGTATATGCTGAAATGGGCAGGGAAATTCGGGAGGCTTGTGCTCGATATGCTGAAGATGTTAAATTAAGTAATTTCCCGAACCAGGATGAAAGTTATTAAAGGTAATTGGGTGACTGAGTAATTAGTGTCTGTCTGGGAAAAAAGTTTGTGTCATTTCGACCGAAGGGAGAAATCTGTAAGTCCAATATTTTCGTAAAAATCAGATTCCTCACTTCGTTCGGAATGACAGCTTTTAAGAATAATTGATACTTTTCAGACAGACACTGATTAGGTAAGTCGGTAATGAAGAATGAAGTAGTAAATCCAATTACCCAAATACCTAATCACCCAATAATCCAACTCCTGATTACAATATTCCAGACAATTACTGAAATGAATAACGGATATTATTAATGAAGGTAATTACCAAAATAGCAGAAATGCAAAAAGAAGCCGATCAGTTGCGCATCCAGGAAAAAAAAATTAGTTTAGTTCCAACAATGGGATATTTGCATGAAGGACATTTAAGTTTAGTTCGAGAAGCAAGAGCGCGCTCCGATGTCGTGGTAATGAGTATTTTCGTGAATCCAAGTCAATTTGGTCCGAGTGAGGATTTTAAAGATTATCCCCGCGACTTTAACCATGATGTGGAGCTTGCCAGGTCAGCCGGATGTGACATTATTTTTTATCCCGACGCACAAGAAGTTTATCCAGAGCCCTATTTGACTTATGTCGAGGTGGAGAGACTCACCAAAGTTTTATGTGGTGTATCACGTCCAACTCATTTTCGAGGAGTTACAACCATTGTCGCTAAATTGTTTAATATAGTCAAGCCTCAGCTTGCTGTATTTGGTCAAAAAGATGCACAACAGGCAATTGTGATTAAACGAATGGTGAAAGACTTAAATTATGATATCGAAATTATTGTGGCGCCAATTATCCGTGAAAAAGACGGACTCGCCATGAGTTCCCGAAATACTTATCTAACAAAAGCACAAAGGATACAGGCGACAGTGCTTTACCAATCTCTAATGGTTGCCAAAAAGATGATTGACGCTGGAGAGCGCAAGGCGACAATTATAAAGAAACGAATGAGAGATTTGATTGAACAACAACCAGATGCAATTGTTGATTATATAGAAATCGTTGATACAACGACACTTGAATCTCAAACAGCATTAAATGGAGAAGTGTTGATAGCATTGGCTGTGAAAGTTGGCAAACCTCGTTTAATTGATAATATTATTGTTAGAGTTTTGGAACGAACTATTAATACTGAAAGTTTAAAATAGAGTAATGCAGCAGTTATTGGTTGGCAAGCGTAACCTTTCAAAGGTTTAAGGTTATTTCCCTTCTCAAGATTGAGCAATTACAAAATAGAGAAAAAAAACATTGACATTGTTAAAAATAATTATTTAATTAGTGTCTGTCTGAAAAGTATCAATTATTCTTAAAAGCTGTCATTCCGAACGAAGTGAGGAATCTGATTTTTACGAAAATATTGGACTTACAGATTTCTATATTTATTTTTACTGTGATTATCGTCCTTATTATTCCTTACCTGGTTTTTGGACAATTGAAGAGTCAGGATAAACCAGTTCGAATCAAGCAAGAAATTGTGCAACCAATTCAAGATAAGTTTTTAGGACTCAGCATCTTTGACCCATCAAAGTTTAGCATGTCTCATAGTATCTCTATGTCCTATTTTACATTAGGGGGCAAAGGAATATCGCAGAGCCTTTATCTTAATACCATGTCTTATCAAATTGCTTCTCCTCTATTGCTCAGGGTACAATGGGGAATTCAGAATTTTCCATATAATACACTCGCCAAAAATAACCCAGTATTTGAGAGTGGATTGTTCCTTTCCGGTGCAGAATTACAATATAAGCCCAGTGATAAACTCGAAATGAGACTTCAATTTAATAGAATGCCGAATTATATGTATAATCGTTATTGGTATGACAATCCTTTACGACCTTACAGAAGTTCTCTCTGGGATTGGGATGAAAAAAAATGATTAATATTAAGGAAGGGAACTGGATGTTATTTTTAATTGGATAGAATAGCCGAGAAATATCTCGGTTATTTTTTTGCAAATTTCATTTTCTAACAAGTTAACTATAAAAGAGCTTCACATGGTTTATAAACGAGGGAAAAAAATCGAACTTAGAAAAAGGAAAGAGACAGAGAAAGAAAAAAAAGCAAAAGCAAGGAAAAAGAAAACAAAGAATTTCAAGGAATCTTTTGAAAGTTTTCGACTTACTTTCGCGATCTTCCTTCTTATTGGAGCAAATCTCATTTTTATCCTTTCAATTATATTCCAATCATTTGCCACAAAAGGAACAACAGGTTCTATGATAACTTCCAGCGATGAAATTGTTCGACCTGAACAGCCTCAAAAAATCCTCAAGGTTAAGGTACGAAATGGCTGTGGAGTTCCGGGAGTTGCAAAAAAATTAACTGATTATCTCCGGCAAAGAAATATTGATGTTGTAGATTTTGATAATTTTGAACGTTATGATGTGTCTGAAACGTTGGTGCTTGACCGAAGGGATTATGACCTCGTTAATGCTAAGTTTATTGGAAGAATCATTGGTGTTGAAGAAAATAAAGTGATCCCATATATTAATTCTGACCTGCAGTTAGATGTGACAATAATCATCGGCAAAAATTATTCACAATTGAAAGCCTTCCGATAAAAATTGTATATTAAGTTATTTACCGGATAGTAATGTTCTGGAGTATGAATGAGACGGTTGTTGCTGGTCTTTTACAATATCTTTATTGTTCCGTTGTTATTTTTAGGAGTTGTTGTTGGAAGTTTGATCAATGCCAAAATCCGAAAGGGATTAAGAGGACGAAGAAAAATTATTAAAAAAATTCAGTATAGTCTGCCTCCTGTTAAAACTGAGGGATCAAGAATCTGGATTCATGTCTCCTCCTATGGGGAATTCTTGCAAGCCAAGCCGGTTTTGAGTTATTTAAAGAAATTAAATCCGAATATTTTTAATATTATTAGTTTTTTTTCACCATCGGGATATGACAATGTCGCTGTCCAAACACCAGTAGATTTCAAATGCTATCTCCCGTTTGATTCTTATTTTCAGGCGAAGAAATTTATATCAATTATTGCTCCAAAAGTAGCAGTTATTGTCAGACATGATATTTGGCCTAATTTTGTCTGGCGGTTAAGCCAAAAAAAAATTCCATTAATTCTGATCGATGCTTCTATACATCAAAAATCTTCCCGTCTGTTGCCAATTTTCAAGCAAATAAATCGATATCTGTTTAGTTTAATGGAGGCGATTTTAGTTATTTCCACCGAGGAACAACAGAAATTCAGCCAACTGGTAGAAGACACCAAAAAGTTGATTGTAATTGGCGATACGAAATATGACCAGGTGTATGAACGTTCTCAACACCTGGATCGCATTGCGCGACTCATAAAAGAGCCAGGGCTTAAACAAAAGAAAATTATTATTGCAGGAAGTAGCTGGCAAGCTGATGAGGATTACTTGATACCAGCTTTCAAGCAATTGTCCAGCAAATTTGAAGATTTAATTTTGATTTTGGCGCCTCACGAACCAACACCATCCAGAGTTGAAGAAATCGAACATCGGCTTAACCAGGCTCAACTAACTTCGGAACGGTTATCACAATTAAAGCCAGGGCAGTTAGATTCACACTGCTTAATTATCGATCAAATTGGATTATTAGCAAATATTTATTACCTCGGCAAAATTACTTTTGTCGGGGGCAGTTTTCACTACAAGATTCATAATGTGCTGGAACCGGCTGTTTATGGTATTCCTGTGATCTTTGGGCCTAAAATGACTAACTCTTCAGAGGCACAGAATCTTTTGAAACACGATGCAGCGATTTTGGTAAACTCGAGTCAGGAGATTGTTGAAGTGATCTCAAACCTTCTAGAAAATCCCGAATACGCGAAAGGATATGGAGAGCGAGCCAGGCAAGTTGTAATGCAAAATGTCGGCAGTTCTGAGAAGATTGCTCAATTTTTACTAAAATATTTATGAGTCTACTCTTAATACCGATTCCATCGCTAAAATACGCCTTTGTCATTGCATAAAAACAACAACTTATTTAAGCGATGGAATCGGTAATCCATCTTTTAAGAATGCACTCATTTATAACTGAGGAAAACTAATGGAAGTTAAGTCGATTGACTGGAAAGATGGCAAGGTTGTTATTATTGATCAGACAAAGTTACCACTAAAAGAAACATATTTGGAGATTAAGGATTATCGTGAGCTGGCAAATGCAATTAGGCAATTGAGAATCAGAGGAGCCCCAGCCATTGGGATTGCCGGTGCGTTTGGTGTCTGTCTTGCTGCCAATGGACTAGACACTGTGGATTATGCTGAATTTAAGCAGCGAATGAATAGGATTATTGATGCGCTTGCAGCAACTCGTCCCACCGCTGTCAATTTATTCTGGGCATTAGATAGAATGAGAAAAATTATCGAATCAAACAATGGAATGAAGCCCAATGATATTAGACACAATTTACTTGAAGAAGCGATTAACATTTTGGACGAGGATCGAGAAACTTGTCGATCAATGGGAGAACATGGTGCGTCCCTTTTGAAAAACGGTGATAAGGTGCTGACACACTGTAACGCTGGTGCTTTAGCGACTGGTGGGATTGGGACTGCACTTGGTGTCATTTTCACTGCTGTTAAGCAAGGGAACAAGATCAAAGTCTATGCAGATGAAACCCGCCCTTTATTACAAGGAGCACGATTGACGACCTGGGAGTTGATGAAGGCAGGAATCGATGTCACACTGATTTGTGATAATATGGCAGCCTGGGTGATGCAGCAAGGTTTAATTAATTGTGTGATGGTTGGCGCTGATCGGATTGCTGCTAATGGGGATGCTGCCAATAAAATAGGGACTTATAATTTGGCTGTTTTGGCGCAGTTTCATAAGATACCATTTTATGTGGTAGCGCCGACATCCACATTTGACTTGAGTTTAAAGTCAGGGAAAGAGATACCGATTGAACAACGAGCCAGTCAAGAGGTGACAGAAGGATTTGGGAAACGGACGGCTGCAGAAGGTGTGTCGGTTTATAACCCAGCTTTTGATGTGACGCCAAATAAGCTCATAGCTGCGATTGTATCGGAAAAAGGGATATGTTATCCGCCTTATAAGTTGCAAACCTAAAAAACGTAATCGCTCAGTCTTGACAAGGGCAATAACCTTGCAAAGGTTCAAAACGTTTGAAAGGTTATATCTGCCAACCAATAACTGAGGAATTACGGTATTTTTATATTATTTTCTTGACATTTCAGAAAAATATTGTTATTATAGAGCTAGGCTAAAATTACTTCAGGCACTTTAAACTTTGAGCACTTTAGAACAGTGAATTAAATAATTTACCCATTTAGTTGACTTAGTAATGTTGATTATATTTGTAAAAAAATATTAAATGGGACAGTTTTTTAATTCACTTTACTTAACAATTTAGCTCACGATTACAAAGCTTCAAATTAGTTTTCCACGACCATTACAATATTCGAATCTCGTTATTTAAAATCATTAAGGAGGGTTATAAGATGCAAGCGAAAAGTACTATAAAAATTATTATTAGCTTTTGGTTGCTAGCTTTTATTCTTATTAGTTTGTCTAGTCCCACACATGCTCAGAGAAGTAAGGAGGCCGCCTTCGCAGGAGACTTTAAATCCTATTTAGCAAACAATCGAATTGTAATCAAAGTTTATACTGAACTTGATAGATCTAAATTACGGATTGTAGCTGGAACAGTTGTTACCGGTGTCCAGTCGCTTGATAATCTTAATACGAGGTATAAAGTTAACAAGATAACCCAGCTTTTTCCTGGTTCAGAAAATTTTATGCAGGCAACAACCATTGGACTTTCGAGGATCTATCGCATAGAATTTCCCGCTGCACCTGATGTTAGAGAAATCGTTGAAAGCTACGCGAATGATCTGAATATAGAATATGCCCAACCAGTTGGTGTTCATAAAGTGTACGGTACCATCCCTAATGATCAGTATTTTTCAAACCAATGGGGCATGACTAAAATTCAAGCTCCAGACGCGTGGGATGTCGCCAGGGGAGACACGTCAGTTATCCTTGCGATTATCGATACTGGAGTTGATTGGAAACATCCAGACCTGGGAGGCAATAGTCCTTACCTCCATGGCAACATCTGGACGAACTGGGCAGAATACAACGGTACAACAGGAGTTGATGATGATAATAATGGTTTGGTGGATGACATCCGGGGTTGGGATTGGGTTAATGTTGTATCTTCTTCATATCCCATCTGGCCTGGTGAAGATGGGACAGTTGAAGATAACGATCCTATGGATTTTAATGGTCATGGAACGCATTGCGCTGGAATCGCCAGTGCGATCACCGATAATGTAACAGGAGTTGCTGGTGTGGGTTGGGGCTGCAAAATAATGGCTTTGAGAGCTGGATGGTCAGCGGATTATTTTGGTTATGAAGTTGGGTTGGTGAACATGGATTTCTGTGCCCAGGCTATTTATTATGCAGCCAGAAATGGGGCTTCTGCCATCAACTGTAGCTGGGGATCAAGTAATACCGCTGGAATAGCCGACGCAGTGACTTTTGCCACATCGATGGGTGCCATAGTTGTTTCTGCGGCAGGTAACGATGATATCTCGGACGCATCCTATCTTTGTTCGCGTCACGATTGTATTTCGGTAGCAGCCACGGATCCCAATGACAACAAAGCTTCTTATTCCAGTTTCGGTTTCTGGGTTGATGTATCCGCGCCCGGTGGAGACTATCCACCCACTACTGATGAAATTTACAGCACCTATTACGATCACAATACAAATTCTCATACCTACGAGTGGATTTATGGAACTTCAATGGCAGCTCCACACGTTGTGGGATTAACAGGTTTAATCAACGATCAATTCCCGACGTTGGATTGGCGCGGCATAAAAGAGCGATTGCAATTTACCAGCGATAATATAGATTTACTAAATCCCAACTATAAAAATGGACTTTTGGGCGAGGGACGGATCAATGCTTTTTCTGCGGTCACTCAGACTAACCTGCCGCTTATGACGACCTTCTTCTCAGAAAATTTCGATACAGGTCTCCCCGCATCATGGACTGCTGATCCCTACTGGAGAGATGATGATCCTGCCAATCGAAATACTTTATTTGATGATATTTATGATCCAGGAACCATTAAAGTCGGTTATGACGTCTGGACACCTCCATTTATGATTGTCGATAGCTATTACGAGGGCGCCGTCCCTATCAATGCCTCTTTAGTCACCCCTATTATCGATTGTTCAATGTATTCTGATATTCGATTAGTTTTTAACAATTGGTTTCAAAATTACTATGGCGGTGGCATTGAAAAGGGAGACATCGATGTTAGAATCGATAATGGACCCTGGCAGACGATAGCCAGTTTTATTTCTAACACATCGTACGATGTCGTGGACGCTGGGCGAGAAATTATGATTCGTCTTCCGTCAAGTGTCGACTATCAAGGTAAGGTACAAATTCGCTGGCATTACTACGATGCTAACGATGACTGGTTCTGGGGTATCGATAATGTCAATTTGATCGGTAATATGATCGATACTGATTACTATGTGCAACTTTTCCCGCTGTTTCAAGCTTCGGGTGGTCAGCAGGGGGATACGCTTTCTTATATGGAAAAAGTTAAAAATATCGGCTTATTAAGTGACAGTTATGACCTGTCAGTTTCTGGTAATTCATGGACAACCACTATCTGGGATTCTGCTGGAATTAACCAGATAACCAATACCGGTGTACTTTCCTCCAGGGAAGAATTATATATTATGATAAAAGTGGAAATTCCAGCCGGATCAGCCATCGGTGACGCTGATACAGCTTACATTACTGCGGCTTCTATGAGTGATACGTCTGTATTAGCAGAAGCAACAATTTTAACCGCTGTGAAGCCTCCACCGGATAAAATCCCATGGTTTGAAGATTTCCCGACGATGATCATTGATACGACGAAATGGACCTATAATACAGGACCAGCAGAGATCAGCACATTGGGATTGAATCCACCAAGTCCGCCTTATGCATTGAATTTGAATGGTGATGCAGTTGGTGGTGATGAAATTCATTCAAACGCGATTGATCTCTCTGCTGAAAGCGAGGTTATCCTGAGCTACTATTATCAACGTACCGGCGGAGGCGAATCGCCTGATTCGGGTGATGATCTGTTTGTAGACTATTACAATGCTTCAGGGACATGGGTGAATTTGAAACAATACCTCGGTTCTGAAGCCGACATGAGCATTTTTGAACAAGATGTCGTTCTTTTGCCTGCCGATGCTTATCATAGTGATTTCAAAATTCGATTTCGAAATACAGCAACTTCTGGAAATTATGATGATTGGTTTATAGATGATATACTGTTAGCCCAGCCCCCTGATATCACCGTTACTCATAATCCTGATCCATTTGAATTCATTGTTAATTTAGGTGATAGCACCTCTGGATCAATAACTATTGGTAATACCGGCTGGAGTGATTTAAAGTTCTGGGTTTCTCATAGTTCATCCACGAACATTTTTAAGTCCAATTTTTTACAAGCAAATGTTTTCGACCCCGGCAATGTTAGTCATATTGAGAAAGTCGCCAACTATGATGAAAATGCTCGAACCGCTGAGGGGCTTTATGTCCATCATAAGGATATTAACAATACAGGTATTCTGGCAGCGGGCGATGTTTTAAAATCCTGGCCTGCACCAAACCCAATTATGAGTCCCTGGGGCGTTGGATTTGATAAAGAAAATGTTTGGCTCTCTGATCCAGATGGGCTTGAAGATCATAAAGTTTCAACAGAAGGAGTCTGGCTAAGTTCTTTTGGTGTTACTTCATGGGTAGGAACCTGGCCTGGTGATATGGCATGGGATGGAAAATATATTTGGCAGGTCAATGTTGGTGGTGATAATGGCATTTATCAATTGGATCCCACAACAGGTGACGTTATTAACTCAATCCACGATCCCAATTTTACATGGGACTCTATTTCCCAGCGTGGATTAGCTTATGATCGTGACACAGATACTTTTTACATAGGCGGCTGGAATTATAATGATGTATACCGAATCAAAGGCTTAAGCTGGAATAACCCGGGCGAAATTATAAGTACTTTCCCATTTTTAAGTGTATCCGGACTGGGGTGGCATCCTTCCGGAACGCTATGGATTGCTACTAACGATATGCAAGATATGATCTATCAAGTCAATCCAGATAATGGGACAATTCTATCCCAATTCATCGCGCCTGGTTCAGGAAACGGATATTGGGGAGCTGGTTTGGAGGTCGATAACAACGGAAATCTCTGGGTAATTTGCCAGGATAATAACATGGTTTACCTGGTTGATTCGGGAGAATCATTAATTACCTGGCTCAAGGAATCGCCTCGTTTTGGATTAGTTGCTCCCGGTGATAGCACACTTGTGACGGTTTCACTTTACGCCACCGATGATACGGGTCTGTTACCAGATTCTACTTACACGGCTACCATTCATATTACCAGTAATGACCCTACACCTGGAGATGAGGATATACCAATACCTGTATCCTTGACAGTAAATCCCGTAGACTACTACTTTCGAGTAAGTCCTACAACTTTAAAATCCAAAGGAACGGCTGGAGACACCACTGACAGCTACGATCTGGCATCATTGGGAAATACCTGGCTTACAACTTTTTGGGATTCTACCGGCACGAACCAAATCAATAATACCGGCCCGGTGGTTCCTAAAACTGAATATGACTTTATCGCTAAAGTTGAAATTCCAGGTACTACAGATTATGGAGATATGGATACTGCAAGAGTGAATATCACTTCAGTGGCTAAACTAGACCTTTCGAAGTCGGTACTAATTGAATCTTTTTCTGTTGGAACGCCGGATACGATACCCTGGTTTGATGATTTCCCATCAAATACGTTAAATTCTGACAAATGGATCTATAACAGTGGTCCCGCTGAAGTCAATCAAATCGGAATTAATGAACCCAGTCCCCCATATTCTTTAAACCTTAATGGGGATGCCACAGGAGGTGATGAGGTCAGATCTAGTCTTATCGATCTCTCAAATGACAGCCTGGTGATTTTGAGCTATCAATGGCAACGCACTGGCGGTGGTAATTCTCCTGAATCAGGCGACGATTTATGGGTCGATTATCTAAATTCTTCAGGAGTTTGGAAAAACTTAAGACAATACCCCGGCAGTGGACCGGATGATTCTACTTACACGGCCGAGGATATACCACTACCTTCAGATGCATATCACAACGCTTTCCAGGTAAGATTTCATAGTTCAGGAACAACAGGAACCCTTACAGACGATTGGTTCGTGGATGATGTTTTGATCACATACCCGCCTGAAATTTCGGTAACACCTGAAAGTTATCAAGAGAGGATTCGAGCCGGAGAAAAAATTACAGCAAAACCACCCATGCACATCAGCAATTCTGGCGAAGGTGTTTTAAAATATAATATTATTAGTCTACCGATTATGGGTCCGAATAATAGTTTACAGTTTGAACCTGCTAATAGAAACTATCCTGATGAATATTATGTAACCACCACGGAAAAGGAAGGCAATGATTCAAGAATAGGTGCATCAGTTGTATTCAATGCCGGTGGACCGGACAATCATGGTTACTTTTGGATTGATAGTGATGAACCAGGCGGGCCTGCTTTTGATTGGATTGACATTTCAAATATTGGCACTGCATTTCAAGTTTCGGGAGATAATCAGAATTTAGGCTTCTTTCCGATTGGATTCACATTTCCGTTCTATGACAACGAGTATACGATGTTTCGATTCTGTACTAATGGATTTATCAGCTTCAGCAGTTCTGCTACTTCTTCTTATAATGAGCCCATACCGAATCAAAGTGTTTTTGACCTCGTCGCGCCATTCTGGGATGATCTTTATTTTGATTCGAGCAGTAAAGCTTATTACCACTATGATGGGAAAAAACTGATTATTCAATATAACAACGTTGAGAAAGATTTTACTGTCGAACGAAACACCTTTGAAATTCTTCTTTATCCAGATGGTACCATTGTGTTTCAATATTTAATCATGCAATCTTCATCAAATTCGGCGACAGTTGGGATTCAAAATAACAATGGATCCGATGGACTGGAGATTTCTTTTAATACCGATTATGTGCACGACCAGTTAGCTGTTCATATAACCAGAGGAGTACCCTGGATAGACCTGTCACAGACTAAAGGCGTAATTGCAAAGGACTCCTCCGACACAGTTAAAGTTGATTTCACTGCTGAAGATATAAACGTCGATACCACACTTTATGCCAATATTATTGTTCGTTCCAATGATCCCGGAGACTCAAGTATCGTTATCCCGGTAACGCTTGAAGTTATCACAAATGAAACAATAACAGGAAGTATCCTCGCTGCTGGCATTTCGCTTGAGAACGCAGTGGCTCAAGTTTGGGATGAATATCCGAACGGATTAATAATAGATCAGGATACAACTACGGCTGATGGAAAATACTTGCTCGAAGTACCTCCAGAGGGGGGAATCTACACGGTTCGAGCTTATGCGAAAGGCTATTTACCAGCATTTAAAGAAGATGTTCCCGGAAACACAGAGAAACTTAATTTTGCCTTAAAACCTGTCATGACGATCACTCCTACAACCGAATGGGTCGATTTTTTCAGTGACAATTCTAAATTCTGGGGTGGTCCAGTTCAAATCGGCGATGTGATTAGTGCCGAAGATCCTGATAGTGTAATTTGCGGAATTTTTACTGTAGATAAACCAGCTTATTATGGATTCATGCCTGTTTATAAAGACGATGATACAACACCTGGTATTGATGAAGGCGCTCAACCGGGGGATACAATTACATTTAGAATAAATGGTTACCTGGCAGAAACACTGGGACCGGATAACCCGGTCTGGACGAGTCATGCCAGCATCTTACATGTCGATCTAAATGTTGAAGAAATCGACACGCTAAACATTCCATTGGCAACTGGCTGGAACCTTATCTCCTGGAATGTGGATACGCCTGAAGATTCGACGCATACCATTCTAAAAGAAATTAGTGCTAAGGTAATTGTTGTATTAGGTTATGAAAATGGTGGTTTAACTTATAAACCTGGTTTGCCAACTTTCAGTAATTTACAGATAATGGATCATCTCCATGGTTATTGGATTAAGATGGCGCAGGCAGACACCCTGGTTGTTATCGGCAATCCAGTGGATTATCAACAAACACCGGTTTATTGTGAATCGGGTTGGAATTTGGTAAGCTATTTATCAGAGAGCCCTGATTCAGTAGCACATAGTTTAGAAACTGTTATCGACAATTTGGTAAGAGCTTACGGATTCAAAAACGGTGCCATGACGTTTGATCCCCAAATGCCTGAATTTAGCACCCTTCATATTTTGTGTCGAACCTTTGGCTATTGGCTCTATCTAACACAAAATGATACATTAGGTTATCCAGAACCATTACCGGGTGTCCAATGTCCCTACGAAGATCTGATGCTGGTTAAGATGATTGCTTCTGCAGGGCAAAATTCGGGAGGTCTAATTCCGACCAATGAATGGGTCAATGTTTTCGGTGAAGGGATAAAATTGGATAATAAGTTATTGCCCGTTGGAACGAGGATTTATGCGAGAGATCCCAATGGCATAACCTGTGGAGAATTTGTTGTTTCAACGCCGGGAAAATTCGGTTTTATGCCGATCTACCGTGACGATCCCCATTCAGATATCGATGAAGGCTGCCAGCCCGGGGATGAAATTTCCATTTACTTTAATGATTTCGAAATACCAGTGAAAGTCACCTGGAATGGTTTTGGTGATATTGTCGACCTGGGGGCAATAATCACATCTGTCGTGGGTGATATGAGAAATCTTCCCACCGCATATAATCTTTCGCCCAACTATCCCAATCCTTTTAACCCGGGAACAACCATTAAATTCCAGTTACCCAAACCCGGTTACGTAACCCTCAAAATATATAACATGCTGGGTCAATTGGTCCGGACATTAGTGGCAGAACAAAAGGAAGCCGGTTATTTCCAGATCGCCTGGGATGGTCGGGATAATCATGGTATTTTCGTTGCCAATGGAATCTACCTGTTCCGCCTTAAGGCAGGTAATTATGAGAAGACGCGGAAGATGATAATGTTGAAATAAGGACATTTGTCCTAATTGTAAATAACTATAATAAAAACTGGTTAAAAAAGGGTGTCGGGTCGATTCCTGACACCCTTAGATTTCAATCCATTTTTTTCACCCTCAAACCTCAACCTGGTATAACTTAAAGGAAGGTCGTGCAGCATGAAAAGATGTCACATTCTCGGTCAATTGTTTATCGCTTTTTTTCTGATTATAGCTATTAATCCAGCTAACGCCCAGGTTAATCCTTCGGATGAATGGGTAAATTTTTACAGCAGCAATACGCTGTTTCAAGGAGCACCTGTTGCTATTGGCACAGTAATAGACGCTTATGATCCTGATGGTACCCATTGTGGGACATATACTGTCGCAACAGAGGGGGAATATGGTTTTCTTATTGTGTACCGTGATGATGGTTTAACACAAGATGTGGATGAAGGTGCCATGCCTGGGGATACGATCACGTTTAAAATTAATAGCATAACCGTCAAAACATTGGGACCTGATCCCGGTGTGTGGACTGAAAAAGGTGCTATTTTAGAAGTCGATTTAGCTGACAATCTTCCACCAACTATTGAAAACAGAATTGATGATGTGGTGATGAATGAAGATGATCCCGATATGGTCATTGCAGAATTGGATAAGATTTTTTCAGATCCAGACAATGATCCGTTAATATTTTCTTCACAAAGTAATGCATCTGGTATTCATCCTGCAATTGACGAGGGCAACCAGTTAACAATCTCGTTGGTTCCTGACTGGTCTGGAGAAGCCGTTTTAGTTATAACTGCCCAGGATCAATGGTTTACGGTTAACGACACGCTTTTCATTCAAGTATCGGCAGTAAATGATCCGCCTGTTATTCACGATCTTCCCGATACATCGTTCTCAAGCGATACAACCATGACTATCGATTTAAACAAATATGTCGAAGATATTGATCATCCCAAATCATCTTTAAACTGGAGGGCAGACGTCCAGCCACCTTATGAAAATTCATTATTCGTTGCGATCGATAATCCAACAAACATAGCGACATTCATAACCAGTTATATTTTCTCCGCGCAGGTAGAAGTCATGTTTACGGTAACCGACGACAGTTCAGGTTCGGACCAGGAAACGATGGCTGTGCATGTAAATTTTCCAGTTCATGTGAGAGATAGTAATTATTTTGAAAACCCGAAAACCTATTATTTGAGTCAGAACTATCCCAACCCCTTCAATTCAACAACCATGATCCATTACCAGTTACCCGAACCGGCTCATGTAATCATTAAAATAATGAATTCCCTGGGAAAGGAGGTCGCAACACTGGTAAACAGATCACAAAATTCAGGCGTTTATACAATTCAATGGCAGGCAAATAACCAGGCTTCGGGCATCTATTTCATCTCGATTGAAGCAGGCAGCTTTTCACAAATACGGAAGATGGTATTGTTACGATAGAATTAAATTAAAAATGACATGAGGAATGGATTCTATATTAAAGCCGAATTGGTTTTCGGATATCGATGCTTCGGCATTTGCTAATGCCGAAGCATCTCTCAATATCAAAATCCGAAAACCACTTCGTGTTGAGTATAGACTTCTGCAAAATTAAAATTTTAGTGTCATTTCGAACGGAACGAAGTGGAGTGAGAAATCTGTATATCTCATAAGATCAATTCGTTAACCAGATTTCTCAGAGACTATGCGGGGATCCTATTAAACTTGAAGAATTCATTTACCACTAACACACCAGGACACAACTTATTAAAAATTTATGACTTAATTTTATTAGTAAAAAATTAGTTTTACAAATTTATTTCGTGTCTTAGTGGTTGAAATTTTTAAATAATTCAGGTTAAAATTTCTCTCTACGTGTTCTCTGCTTCTCCTTGTAAGAAAATCCATTATTCAATAAAATGACGTATTTTTATCTCATACTTTTCCAGCCCGGAGAGAAGATAATCATACCGCTCCCCCTCAAAAACCTGTTCCGGAAACTGGATACCTCTTTCGGTTATGAGTCCATCAGAAATCATTCGAGCAGCAATTGTGGCAGGAAAACCAGTTGTTCTTGCCATTGCCGTGTACTGTGTTTTCGGATCGAATTGGTCGATCAGTTCGAAGAGATGGGTTTGTTTTATCCCATCTTTTATGCCCTTAACAACAACTCGCATGACCAGCCAGTCTCCCGCTGGACCGAGCTTCAATTTTGGCGTTAATTGATGAATCAGTAATTCTATCGGAGCAATTTGAGCAGATGCGATGGATACAGGTTTGGTATCAATCAAGCCGCAGTCTTTCAGAAATTTAATTCGCTCAACAAAACCGGGATAACGGAGGGTTTTTTCTGCCAGATGATTTTTTACTTTTCCTTTCATGGTGAGAGTCAGCGAAGCCAATCCATCGGTATAAAATGCTTCCAATGTGCCAATGGGGCCAGGAAATTCGATATGTTCCAGACCAGATAGCGGCTCAACATTCTTTTCGTTTCCATTGTCTAAAATCATAGCGGGGCGGTTGTAGGCATTAAAAACACTGTACAACGAATAGACAGTCTGATAATTCAACGGGGGAGTTTTCTGTTTGGGGATTCCGCCGACATAAATGACCGCCTCGTTCGTTTCGTCCAGAAGTGACACGCCCTTGGCGACACAAATATTACTCAAACCCGGCGCAACTCCACAGCCGGGGATAATAATAACGCCAGCATCCAGGATTTTCTGGTGAAGCGCCTGTCGTTGTTCGGGTGCTTCTCCCACCAGGTCAACCAGTGAGACTCGCGATTGGATAGCAGCTTCGATGCAAGCCAGGCTGAATCGATGGGGTAACGCACAGATCGCGACGTCATGTCCTGTTAGTATGTGAACTGCGGAATCTGTATCTGTGATGTCTAATTGATATGTTTTAATTCGGTTCCTTTTAACAAATTCGGTAACCTGTTCGAGTGTATTTTTATCTGAATCGATTAAGGTTACCCGGGCCTCCGATTCTGTGTTCAACAAGTCTCTGGCAATGACGCTGCCCATGAGTCCAGCGCCAAAAACGGCATAGTTTTTCATAACTTCATTTCCTCGATTCTTAATATAATTGTATTTTCAACTTCCCTGTAATGTCCGTAGCTAGTTGTCAGTTCGATATTCAGCATTCGTAATTGTTTAATTACCACAAGTTAGCCTAAAAAACCGTTAAAACGGTTTGAATAATTTAGCTTTTTTGAATTAACACCACAATTAATTGTGGTGTTAATTCAAAAAAATGATGACCATAGCCGTTTTAACGGCTTTACTACAGATCGTTAAACTGTTACCAGTATTCATAATTCATCATACCTCTTGCCCTCGTTACATGAAGCTTATTCCGAAAATCACATATAAGATTGAAACAACCACTGCTACAACAAGCGTGTATGGAAGCTGCGTTTTCACATGATCAATATGGTCACATGCGCTCCCCAGAGAGGAAAGCACCGTCGTGTCGGATAACGGGGAACAATGATCGCCGAAGACTCCACCGCCGGCAACAGCAGCCAACGAACAAAAAACCAATGAACCAATGGTTCCGCCATTGAATTGAAAAGCCAGCGGCAGGGCAATAGGAACCATGATGGCATAAGTGCCCCACGATGTTCCGGTAGCAAAGCTGATAAAGCCGCTGATGATAAAAGCCGCGAGAGGCAACATTCCTGGATTCATCCACGACTTCGTAATTCCGACGACATACTCAGCCGTCTTCATCTCCCGGCTGACAGTATTGATGCAATACGCCAGCGCCAGAATAACCACTGCCGGCATAACCCCTTTTATTCCCACTAATGCGGTTTGCATAATTCCCCTTAAGTTGTCGACTCTTTGAAGCCACATAATAATTCCCAGCATGGTACATGCCAGCATAAAGCTTTCCAACACACTCGCCCTGCCCAAGATAATAAATGTTGTCACATTGGTGCCGACAATCAAAATGACAGGTAATAAAAAATTTAGCAGAATATTAGGACGGGAAGATGATGTAATTTCCAGTTCTGTCAACTCTTTGCCCATCATGGGCACGGCGCCATCCCTGATAACTTTGCCCGTTTTAATCGTTCGATCTTCTGCTTTTCGCATCGGTCCAAAATCGGGCAAAATTTGTGACGCGATGAATCCCACCATGACTACTGCCAGAATCGAATAGAAGTTATAAGGAATGCTGTGGATAAACAGGTTCATGGCAGCATTTTTGCTGTCAATGCCAGCCATCCCAATTGTCAATCCACTCAAGTAAACCGCCCAACCTGTTATCGGGACTAACACCACCAGCGGAGCAGAGGTTGAATCACAGATATAGGCTAATTTTTCACGGGAGATTCGGTATTTGTCGGTCAGGTTCCGCATCACTGGACCGACGAACAGGGGACTGAAATAATCACTGAAGAAAATGAATAGCCCCAGAGCCCATCCGAGCAGCCCAACCTGTTTTCGTGTCTTAGCCCACTGCCCCGCCCGCTGCGTGAACATTGCGACTGCCCCGCATCGCTGGAAAAACGCGACTAAAACACCAATGCAAAGCTCGCCCATACAGATCCAGATGAAGTCTTCCCTGCCCAGGGAACGGGTAATTAATGCCGGGAATCCGCTTATCCCCTGTCCCATGAGGAGAACGCCAACCAGGCAGGCAATTGCCAGGCTAATGATGGCTTCACGGGTAATAAAAGCAAGAACGACAGCAAGTAAAGGTGGGATGATGGATAGCCAGGTTGGTTGCAAGTTTACCTCAATTATTTGAAATCGGTATTTGAGAGAATGTGGGTTCCATCATAATAAGTGACCAATAAATAGGCTGATTTTCTTTCTAAGATAATTAACTGGCGGATAAAAAGCAAGCCATTTTCTTAACCAGGCTGAATAAATTCAAAGCCGATTCGACACGTTACAAAAGAAAAAATTTTCTTATTGACATTTTGATATCAATTTGTTATATTAGCAAAAAAATACAATATGCTACAAATCAATTTGCAGGATAGGCAGAATATGGACCTGTGACCGATTATGGATTATGTTGAGCTTCCTCCTGTTATCTTACCGCTGGGCTGACCTGCATGAAATGAAAAGTTTATCACAGCAAAATAGAGAATACAAATGCCCTTTCATTTATGAAAATCTTATCGACTGATGATCAAACAAAGATAAATACAGCCGAACAAATTTGGCACGAAAAATTAAAATCCTTAACCATGATGGAACAATGATAACAAAACAGGGTAACTTTTTTTCAGAACCGTTCAGGCATCAGGAATAACAAAATACAATTGTGGATTAATAAAATGAAAATTCATCATTGTCGAAGTCCTTAACAAAATATGTCTAATATTAGAAACATTAAATATTTCTAATATTAGAAATTTGTTTCTATATTTAGACATATATGTCTAATATTAGACATGATTTTTCTTAAATTCGA
>LJUP01000090.1 GCA_001303955.1 Bacteroides sp. SM23_62
CGCAAAGATCAGGGAAGTAGAGGAGGTTGCCTCACTTATGGAAGTGGACCCGGGAGCCATCCTGGTGGATGCGTTGTTTGGATCGGGACTGACCCGCAGGGTGAGTGGATTGGCCAGGGATGTCATTACCCGTGTCAATGCATTGCCCAACCTGCAGATAGCCATCGATATCCCCAGCGGGCTGTTCGGGGAAGACAATATCGGCAATGACCCTGATGCCATCCTTCAGGCTGATTTCACCCTGGCCCTCCAAACACCATCACTCTCCTTCTTTTTTGCCGAAAACCAGGCGTATGTAGGCCAATGGGAGGTATTACCCATCGGGCTCCATCCGCAGATCATGGAGGAGAAAGAATCTGCCTGGCGTTATATACAGGCCGGATATGTCAGTAACCTGCTGAAGCCGCGCATGAAATTCGCCCATAAGGGGACTTTAGGCCATTGCCTACTGATAGCCGGATGCTATGGCATGATGGGGGCTGCCGTATTGGCAGCCAGGGCCTGTCTTCGCGCCGGGGCAGGCCTGGTAACCGGGCATGTACCCAGGTTCGGCTACAAGATCCTTCAGACCACGGTGCCTGAGGCCTTGATCAGTATTGATGAATCGGATATTATCTATACCGGGGCACCCGGACTGGAACCTTTTTCAGCTGTTGGGGTCGGACCGGGACTGGGGTGCAAGCCCAATACCGGCAGGGCCATTCTCGAACTGATCAAATCCGTCAAGATTCCCCTGGTAATTGATGCCGATGCACTGAACATACTTTCCGAGCATCCGGAATGGATTGCCCTGCTGCCGGAGGGCACGATACTTACACCCCATCCGAGGGAGTTTGAGAGACTGGCAGGGAAGGCAGAGAACGGATATGCCCGTGTCAGGATGCAGATTGATTTTGCCATCAGACATAAGGTAATTGTATTATTGAAAGGGGCCCACACCAGTGTTGCCTGTCCCGATGGCAGTTGCTGGTTCAATACCACAGGCAATCCAGGGATGGCCACGGCAGGGAGTGGTGATGTATTAACGGGAATAATTCTATCTTTGCTCGGACAGGGTTATCATCCCCGCGATGCAGCCATACTGGGTGTTTACCTGCACGGACTGGCAGGAGACCTGGCTTCGGAAGCATCTTCGGAAGCATCTTTAATCGCCGGGGACATCATAGAATCCCTTGGATTTGCGTTTCAATATTTAAAAGGCATCTACGATGAAGACATTATTTAAATTTTTGCTGGCCGGTATCTTGTACCTCTATGGATGCGGCGGGACAAAAAGTGTCATTGAAACCGTTCCTGTGAGCCTATCGAGCAGGGAATTACAGACAGGCTATGTTTATGCCCTTCCCCGGACTACCTTCAAGGTCGCCGTTGAGGCGGTAATGACCCGGACCATCCGTGGACCCTATTACCGATTCGCGGAAAAATACCTGAGCATCAGGGACGCACCTGACAGGAACAGTATCTCATGGAGAATAGAAAGGATAAACCTTGAATTGGTTGAGGAGGCAGACCCCGAGCAAATGTACCTGGTAAGGCAGGCTTCCGGGCAACAGGACCTGTCCACCCTCCTGAAATTGAGCCAGCAGGGATTGATATATGATTTTAATGTTGGAAGGTACCTGGAAACCAAAAGGTTTTCTGTTGAACCGGCGGCCCAGCAGAGGGGACCGGTTTTTACCGATCTGTCACCCAAGCGCAGTATCGTATTGTCAATCGACACCAGCTATAAATCGATCAGGATTGATTCAATTTTCAGGAAAGTCCCAGTAACCAAACAACAGCTCATTGTCAAAACCATTGATGAAAAAGCTGAGGAAGCAGCAAGGGTCATTCTCAGGATTCGTCGAAGAAGGATTGCCACCCTTACAGGGAAGGGTGAAAATGATTTGAGCGATGCGGGGATTAAAAAACTGGATGAACTGGAACGGGAATACCTGACATTGTTCCTGGGTAAAGACATTGATGAGAGGAGGCGGTTTACTTTTTATTTTGCACCGGCTGCAGGAGAGGTGTTTGAACATAAGGAATTATTTGAATTTTCAAAAAATCAGGGCATTATCACACAACACCTGGAAGATTCCCAAGTGGTCAGTCTGACGATTACCCGTCAGCGTGAAGTTGTGGGACTGACCAATTACGGACTCGGAAACGAGTTGCCAATGCAAACCAATGCACTCTATTACAGGGTTCCCGATCAGGCAGAAGTCAGCATCAGTATCGGGGAAGATACACTGCTTAAGGAAAGGGTATTGGTATCTCAATATGGTGCCATACTTTCCATGCCTGTCTCTCTGGCAGGCAAATGAAGGCATTAAACCGGGATCTCAGTCTGCAGCAATATTACTCTGAAAGTTTTTCTGGTATTCTTCGAGAGATTCTGAGGTATACTTATCCTCCACGATATAGTTCAAGAGGGGCTCGATGGATTGCGCATTCATATACCCGGGTACGGCACCGAGCAACTCCATTTTCTCATTCATGTAAGCGACGGAAGGATAGGACATTTGCCCGTTCAGCAGTCCTGCTGCCAGTTCATGATACCCCCTGGCTCCCTGGGCAACGTACTTATAGGTGGTGCCGTTGAAGACAATGTCCTCTTTCGATTCGGCATTTAGTTTAACCGGGTAATAATGTTCGTTGATATATGCGGCGATCACCGGGTGGTTAAAGGTCTCTTTGTCCATTTTCTTACACCAGCCGCACCAGTCGGTATATACATCAATCATGATCTTCCTGGGTTGCTGTTTGTTGAGCTTCTCGGCTTCCTCTATGGAGTACCATTTCACCCTGGATGTTCCACCATCCTGTGCCAGTCCCGCGAATGGAATAAAAATGATCACTGATATGAGAAGCACAAATACTTTTTTCATGATCCTGAAATTTATATGTGATCGGTCAAAGATTATTCCAAAACTACGTTATCCCCGGCAAATGGTTGTTGTTCTTCTGTTTTTTAACAAATTTTTATGGTTAAAAAACACCTTGCACATGAATGATGTCAGTTTGACGGCATCTTATTTTTCTTATTTTTACCGACTTGGTGTAATTATTTATTTTCCAGATGTGTTATTGAATTAAGAAACGCGTCTGAATGACATGAAATGATATGACAGATTCAATTAGACGGACTCTTAAGGACTCCAAGAAGGCAAGATGGACAGCTCTGGTAATCCTTTCATTTACAATGTTTGCCGGTTATATGTTCACTGAAGTTATCTCACCTTTAAAGCCTATTATGGAACGTTCCTTAGGAATGAATAGTACTGACTATGGCTTTATAACAAGTGCTTATGGAATATTTAATGTTTTCCTCGCTATGTTGATATTTGTTGGAATATTCCTCGATAAGTTCGGTATAAGGATTAGTACAACAGTTTCTGCTTTAATTATGATCATCGGTGGAATAATTAAGTATGCCGCATTTAAAGGTTTAATTGGAAACCCTGAAGAAATAATTTCAATTCTGAAACTAGAAATATCAACGCAGGTTTTCTGGGCTGGATTTGGCTTTGCACTTTTCGGAGTTGGGGTTGAATATGCGGGTATTACTGTTTCCAAAGCAGTGGCAAAATGGTTTAAAGGAAGAGAAATGGCATTGGCCATGGGCATGCAGGTTGCCATTGCCCGCCTAGGATCCTTTGCACCCTTGGCATTTGGGGCAAAAATTGCTAATAGATACGATGTTCCAACAACTATATTGATTGTCATAGTTTTTTTAATCGTTGGATTATTTGGATTCTTGTATTATAACAGAATCGATAAAAAACTGGACAGTCAAGTCAAAGATGAAATAGATAAACCAAAGGATGATGAGTTTAAACTCTCTGATTTATTGGTTATAATTGGAAACAGGGGATTTTGGTTAATCGCTCTGCTGTGTGTCTTTTTCTACTCTACAGTTTTTCCTTTTTACAAGTATGGACCTGATTTGATGGTTAATAAATTTGGGGTAAGCGAAAATTGGGCTGGATTATTACCTAGTTTAGTCCCTTTTGGCACCATGTTGTTAACCCCAATATTTGGAAGCATATATGATAACAAGGGAAGAGGTGCCTCTATTATGATACTAGGTGCTGTTCTTTTGTTTATTGTACATACTGTTTTCTATATCCCATTTATCACACACGTGGTTGCTGCATTTTTTAATGTAATTCTTTTAGGTATTGCGTTTTCATTAGTACCTTCTGCAATGTGGCCCTCTGTTCCTAAGGTTATTCCGGAAAAACAATTGGGAAGTGCATTCGCTCTGATCTTCTGGGTGCAGAATTTTGGTTTATGGGGAATTCCTTTAGCTGTTGGTATTGTTTTGGACAAAACAAATCCTGGAGTTGCTGAGGCAAAAAATGCGGGTGAAATGGTGAATTATAATTATCAGTCGACCTGGACAATTTTTGTTGCCCTTACAGTTTTGGCCTTACTCGTTTCTCTATGGTTGAAAGCAGAAGATAAGCGAAAGGGATATGGGCTTGAATTGCCAAATATAAAAAAGTAGAATACTGTATAAGTTCAAAATTTGTAGAATATGAGCACAGAAATAAAAAACCTTGAGCCCAGAGCCTTGTGGGAAATATTTTATGAACTGACACAGGTCCCAAGGCCCTCAAAGATGGAACACAGGGCCGTAATATTTGCCAAGGAGTTTGGAGAAAAACTGGAACTGAAAACCCATGTAGACAAAACAGGGAATGTCATTATTTCGAAACCGGCAACCACGGGTTATGAAAACAGGCAGGGGGTTATCCTGCAGGCACACCTGGATATGGTTCCCCAGAAAAACAGTGATACCCAACATGATTTTGAGAATGATCCCATTGATGCACATGTCGATGGGGATTGGGTGAAAGCAAGGGGCACCACCCTGGGTGCTGACAATGGAATTGGTATCGCCGCTGCCCTGGCTGTCTTGCAGGATAAAAACCTGAAACACGGTCCCATTGAAGTACTCCTTACCGTCGATGAAGAAACCGGTATGACCGGCGCCTTCCAGCTGGAGGGCGGATTGCTGGAGGGGAAGATCCTGGTCAACCTGGACTCGGAAGATGAGGGGGAACTGTATATCGGATGTGCCGGGGGTATGGATACCAGCGGGAAGCTCACCTACCTGGATGAACCTGTCAGGGCGGATACAGCAGCCCTTAAACTGGGCATAACAGGATTGAAAGGGGGACATTCCGGATTGGATATTCACCTGGGCAGGGGGAATGCAAATGTCCTTCTGTGCCGTTTCATGTTCGATGTGGCAGACCGGTTTGATATGCGGCTTACGGGTATGGAAGGGGGAAGCCTGAGAAATGCCATTCCCAGGGAAGCTTTTGCCATAGTCACCGTTCCTGCAGAGCAGAAGGATGACTTCCTGGCTGCTGTAAAGGAACATGAAGAGATCTACAGGGCCGAGCTGGGTAGTGTGGAACCGGACCTCTCATTCGAGGCATCTGGGACTGACAGCCCTTTGACAATCATGGATAAAGCAAGCCAGGACAAGCTCGTCAGGCTGGTTTATGGGTTGCCCAATGGTGTGATCCGGATGGATCCCAATATGCCAGGGGTAACTGAAACCTCCACCAACCTGGCCATTGTGAAGACTGGCAATGGGGATATTGATGTACAATGCCTGCTCAGAAGCTCAGTGGATTCAGCCAAGCTCAGCCTGGGCGGTTCCATTCAAAGTGTATTCGAACTGGCCGGTGCGGAGGTTACGCATAGCGGTTCCTACCCGGGATGGAAACCCGATGTGGATTCTCCCATCCTGTCCACCATGAAGGCTGTCTACGAAAGGGACTTCGGCAAGGTCCCGGAGGTAAAGGTGATACACGCGGGATTAGAATGCGGGATCATCGCGGATGCCTATCCCGGGCTGGATACGATCTCTATTGGCCCGACCATCCGTTTTCCGCATTCCCCTGATGAAAAGGTACATATTGAGAGTGTTCAGAAATTCTGGGATTTCCTGGTGCGGACACTCGAAGAAATACCTGAGAAATAATCAGAAAACCCGCTTTGCGATCTGCTGGATATTGTCAGATACCCCGATGGTATAATAGTGGATCACCGGTACGCCTGCGGCCTTTAATTCCCTGGATTGTTCCGCGGTCCACTCCACACCGACCTGCCTGGCCTCAGCATTGGTCTTGCATTTTTTCACCTCGCAAACCAGGTCCTGTGGAATGTCCACACTGAAAGTCTGGGGCAGCAGGTTCAGGTCATTCAGGTAGGTAATCGGTTTGATGCCGGGTATGATGGGTACGGTTATTCCAATGTTCCGGCAGGCGGCCACGAAATCAAAAAATTTCTGATTATCAAAGAACATCTGGGTTACGATGTAATCCGCGCCGGCATTTACTTTCGCTTTCAGGTAGTGCAGGTCTGTCTGCATATTGGGCGCCTCGAAGTGTTTCTCCGGGTACCCGGCTACCCCGACCGAAAAATCAGTAGGCGTGGCATTCTTAAGTCCTTCCTCCAGGTAGATGCCTTTGTTCATATTCATGATCTGCCTGACCAGGTCTATGGCATGTGCATGGCCATCCTCTTCCGGGATAAAACGCTTCTCCCCTCTCGGGGGGTCCCCTCTCAACACCAGCAGGTTGTTCATGCCAAGGAAATGCAGGTCGATCAGGGCATCTTCCGTGTCCTCCCTGGTAAATCCACCGCAGATCAGGTGTGGCACAACGGTAATCTTGTACCTGTATTTAATGGCCGCCGAAATGGCAACGGTCCCAGGCCGTTTCCTCACCACCTTCTTCTCCATCAGCTTATGATCGATTTTCTTGTAAACAACCTCCTGCTGGTGGTATGTGATATTGATGTTCAGGGGATTGAACGGCATCAGGGGATCAATGGCATTATACAGCCTTTCAATACTGTGTCCCTTAACCGGAGGTAACAACTCAAATGAAAACAGTGTCTCTTTTGTATTCCTTATCCTGTCAATTACCTTCATTGATCTGATTGATGTGTTTCATGTCACTATTTGTAATTCAGGTTACTCGCCAGCCACATTTCAACTGTTTCAAGTTTTGCATTCTTTCGCCTGGCATAATCCCTGGCCTGGTCCCTGCCGATCCTGCCAACATAAAAATAGCGGGATTCGTGGTGGGCGAACATCAGACCGCTTACCGATGCTGCAGGGATCATGGAATAACTCCCGGTCAGATTTATCCCGGTTTTTTCCGGCACCCTCAGCAGCCTGAAAATGGTTTCCTTTTCTGAATGGTCAGGACAGGCCGGGTATCCGTGGGCAGGACGGATTCCCTGGTATTTTTCAAGGATCATGTCCTCCAGGCTCATGCTTTCCTCCGGCTGGTAGCCCCAGTAGTCCCTCCTTACCTTCTTATGGAGCAATTCCGTAAATGCTTCTGCCAGTCTGTCTGCCAGTGCTTTCAACATGATGCTGCTGTAATCATCATGATCCGCTTCGAATTTCTCTAACTGTTGTTCGATGCCAAGTCCCGCAGTCACGGCAAAAACACCCAGGTAGTCAATCCGGCCGCTGGACCTGGGGGCCAGGAAATCAGCCAGGCAGAGATTGGGTGTATTGTCTGTTTTCTTAACCTGGGACCTGAGATTGATGAAAGATGCCAGTATCTCTGAACGGTCTTCATCACTGTATACTTCAATATCGTCACCGACTGCATTGGCGGGGAAGAATCCAAGTATGCCATTGGCCCTGAGTATCCCGTTGTCCACGATCCAATCCAGCATTTTCAGGGCATCATCGTATAATTTGCTTGCCTCTCCCCCCTGTTTGGGGTCCTTCAGGATATCCGGCCATTTTCCCCTGAGCTGCCAGACCAGGAAGAAAAAGATCCAGCTGATGTATTCCCTGATTTCATCCAACGGATAATCCTTGAAAACCTGTATGCCCATCTTCCTGGGTTTATAAATGGGTGAGGCATCCCAGTTGATCCTGGGTTTATTTTTCCTGGCATCTTCCAGGGCAAGGTATTCAACCTGGCTCCCGGCACCCTGGTAAGCGTCACGCAACTCCCGGTATTCCTCCCTTATCCTGCTGACAAAATCATCTTTTTGTCCCGCCGACAGGAGTTGTGAGGCCACAGGAACACTCCTGGAGGCATCCTTGACATGCACCACCGGATGCGGATAGTGCTGTTCGATCTTTACCGCCGTATGTATTTTTGAGGTGGTGGCACCGCCTATCAGCAACGGTGTTTCCAGTCCCGCCCTCTCCATTTCCCTGGCCACATGTACCATCTCCTCGAGGGAGGGAGTGATCAGACCGCTGAGTCCCACAAGATCCACCTTTTCATCGATGGCTGTCTGGATGATCTTTTCAGCGGGTACCATCACACCCAGGTCGATGATTTCATAATTGTTACATGCCAGCACCACGGATACAATGTTCTTGCCTATGTCATGCACATCCCCCTTCACCGTGGCAAGCAGGATCTTACCGGCCATTTTCCGGTCCCCCGCTGTCTTCCTTTCCTCCTCAATATAGGGCAGGAGGGTGGCCACGGCTTTCTTCATGACCCTGGCACTTTTCACTACCTGTGGCAGGAACATCTTTCCTTCACCAAAGAGATCCCCCACGATATTCATACCATCCATCAGGGGACCTTCAATGATTTCCAGGGCAGTATCATATCCCTTGCGGGCTTCTTCCACATCCGCTTCAATATATTCGCTTATGCCTTTTACCAGGGCATGGTTGATCCTTTCCCGGACCGTTTTTCCCCTCCAGTCATCCTTCCTGACTTTCCTGCCTGCCCTCTGCCTTACAGTCTCGGCATAACTGATCAGGCGGTCGGTTGCATCTTTTCGCCTGTTCAGGATCACATCTTCCACCAGTTCCAGCAGTTCTGCGGGTATTTCATCATAAACCTGCAACATTCCGGGGTTGACGATACCCATATCCAGTCCCGCTTTAATGGCATGGTAAAGGAACGCTGAATGCATGGCCTCCCTGACCGTGTCATTACCCCGGAAAGAGAAGGACAGGTTACTGATCCCGCCGCTGACCTTGGCATCTGGCAGATTTTCCTTGATCCAGCTGACAGTCCGGATGAAATCCACCGCATAGTTATTATGCTCCTCCATACCGGTAGCTATGGTCAGGATGTTGGGATCAAAGATGATATCTTCTCCGGGGAAATTCATCTCTTCGGTCAGGATATTGTATGCACGCTGGCAGATGGCTGTTTTTCGCTCGAAGTTGATTGCCTGGCCCTGTTCATCGAATGCCATTACAATGGCAGCGGCTCCATAGTCCTTGATCTTCCGTGCCTGTTCCCGGAATGCATCCTCGCCTTCCTTCAGGCTGATGGAATTGACAATGGCCCTCCCCTGCAGGCATTTCAGTCCCGCTTCGATCACAGACCATTTAGAGGAATCAATCATGATGGGAAGGCGGGCAATATCCGGTTCTGACATCAGGAGGTTCAAAAAATTGGTCATTTCACGTTCGGCGTCCAGCATGGCATCATCCATATTGACATCGATCACCTGTGCACCTCCCTCGACCTGGTCACGGGCAATGGAAAGGGCTTCCTCATACTTCCCTTCCCTGATCAGTCTGGCAAACTTTCTCGAACCGCTTACATTGGTCCTTTCCCCGATGTTTATGAAGTTACTGCCTGGAAAAATGGAAAGGGCTTCCAGTCCACTCAGTTTCAGATCCCTGTTCTCTTCCGGGGGAATCCTGCTGTCTGCGCTGTCTGCGATTTTACGGAATGCCCTGACATGGGCCGGTGTAGTTCCACAGCAGCCGCCGATAATATTTACAAATTGATGGTCGGTAAAATCTTTCAGGTAAGCGGCCATCTCTTCGGGTCCCTGGTCATATTCCCCGAACTGGTTTGGTAATCCCGCATTGGGATAAACGCTCACAAAATGGTGGGTTTTGCCGGAAAGTTCCTCGAGGTATGGCCTTATTTCCTTTGCCCCGAGACTGCAGTTCAGTCCCAGTGCCAGCACATCCATGTGACTGACCGAATTGATGAATGCCTGCAGTGTTTGCCCCGACAGTGTGCGGCCGCTGGCATCTGTGATGGTCCCGGATATGATTACCGGGTAAGTTTTTCGAAGCTTGCGAAACAGTTGCTCCAGGGCGAAGATGGCCGCTTTTGCATTCAGGGTATCAAATATGGTCTCGAGGACCATTATATCAACTCCCCCTTCAATGAGTCCGGATGCCTGTTCCCCGTAAACATCGGCCATCTCATCAAATGTTACCGCCCGGAAACCGGGATTGTTCACATCAGGTGACAGGGAGGCAGTCTTGTTGGTAGGCCCCATTGCCCCGGCCACAAATCTGGGCCTTTCAGGATCCCGTTCCGTATAGATGGCTGCCATGTCGTGTGCGATACGGGCTGCCTCCATGTTCATTTCCCATACCACGTCTTCCAGGTGGTAATCGGCCTGGGAAAAGCGATTGGCATTGAAGGTATTGGTTTCAATAATATCTGCACCGGCAGCCAGGTATTTATCATGGATCATCCTGATAATATGGGGCTGGGTAATGGATAGCAGGTCATTATTCCCCTTGAGATCGTATGGAAGATCAGCAAACCGTTCCCCCCGGAAATCAGATTCTGTCAACCCACATTCCTGGATCAGTGATCCCATGGCCCCGTCCATCACAAGTACCCTTTTTCGCAGTTCCCTGTAGATAGGATGATCCTCTTTTGATAAAACTGTCACCTGTTCCATAACCATTATTTCCTTCCGGCCTTAATCCGGCAGTCCATTAAATAAAGTATCACCATGCTTTAAGCAGTACAGCGTTTCAATTATAATTCCCTTTTCGGGCCAGGTATTAGCACCTTTTCCACTTTGTCCGAGGATGGTTGCTAGAGGTTCCCTGAGCCTGGTCTCTCCCCTCTTCTCTATAACCCAAACACTCCTGGTAATCGGAGGGCGGAGTCAGGTGACAAAGTTATAAATATTCAGCATCATTCCAAATCAAAATGGCGGGTGATCAGATCCTGAATCCGACGACAAGGATGTCATCTACCTGTTCATAACCTTCCATCCATTGCTTGAGGGTTTCGAGAAGGATTTCCCGCTGTTCCGGCATGGGTTTGTCATGGATACTCAGGAGGAGCTTTTTAAATGACCTGGCCAGGAATTTCTTGCGGTTCTCGCCGCCGAACTGGTCCGCGTATCCATCAGAAAAAATATAAAAGCAGTCACCTTTGGCTGTACGGATATTGTGGTTCTTGAAGGGTTTTTCCTTGCGTATGTATATGCCAATGGGCATCAGGTCTGGTTTATACTCGGAAAGGTTACCGTTCCGGATCAGGTAGAGCGGGTGAAAGGCCCCGGAATATTGCAGGGATTTTCTGTCCTTGTTAAGTATACAGAGGGCGATATCCATACCGTCCTGCTGACCGCCCTTGGTTGATTGTGACAGCGTTGCCTTCACATGGTCCCTGAGTTTGTCCAGTATCCTGGCTGAGCTCAGACGCTTGCTCTTGTTCACAATCTCCTTCAGGTATGACATCCCGAGCATGCTCATGAAAGCTCCGGGAACACCGTGTCCCGTGCAATCTGCGGCGGCAAAAATGGTATTGTCCTCTTTTTCTGAAATCCAGTAGAAATCCCCACTCACAATATCCCTGGGAAGGTACAGGACAAAATGTTCCGGCACGTGCTTATTGACCAGGTGGTCATCCGGGAGAACGGCCTTCTGTATCCGCCGGGCATAGTAAATGCTGTCCATGATCTCCTTCTTCTGTTCAGCGATTTCATCCTTTTGCCGCTGAATTTCGGCCGTTCGTTCCAGTACTTTCTGTTCAAGCATTTGTTTATCACGTTGCAGTTTCCTGACACGCAGGCGGATGATCTGGATCACGATCAATATAAGTACTAATCCCACCACGGTAATAAACATCCAGCTCAACCACCATGGAGGTTTGATCACGATCGGGAAACTTTTCAGGGTGCTGTACTGGCCCAGTATATTGCGGGCCCTGACATGAAGGGTGAACTTGCCGACCGGTAAGACCGGGAAACTCAGGGCAGGAGAATCATCCCATGCTGACCAGCCGGCAGACATGCCTTCCACGAAATACTGGTAGCTGGTGGATTGATCTTTCAGGTAGAATGGAGCCGAAAAATTGAAAACCAGTGAGCGGTCAAGGTAGTCGAAAAGCAGCTGATCCAGGGGATAGGATCCTTTATTATCATGGACAGTTTTCAGAAATAATTGAAAGCCAGGCTTGTATTGATCCACTTCTGCACTATTGATCCTGTGCAGGTACTGGTCTTCATGCACTACCCAGGTATTTCCCCCCGGATCCAGGTAAAGGTCAGTGATGTTCTCAAACAGGTTGAGGTAGGAGTCGATGAGTTTATTATAATTTTCCTGGTTCTCGAGGCTGATCCAGCTGTCCCCGGTACGGACCCATGATATGGATCCATCGGAGAAGAAATACTGCGGGATCTCATTGGAGCGGGTATAAGCGGTTCGCTGGAAACTGTCACGGGCATAAAAGTGAATTCCGTGGGAGAGAAAGAAATAAATGGTATCATGGATATTCCTGAGGATTATCGGATCATAATAATCTTCATGAAAATCGATGGTTTCTACCCTTGGCAGTGAATCAACTACCGGCATGATCCTGTAGCTGCGGTTATCACAACCGAGCCAGATGGCACTGTCACCCTCTTCGCAGATGGAAAAGATCTCCTGTCCGATATAGCTGAAATCTGTCTCAATGTTCCAGGCATTATTTTGCAGCTTCATTGAATAGACTGTTTCATTGGTGACCACATACATCCTGGACGGATCGGTGGACGGGAATATGCGCTCGATATACCAGTCCTTCCTGATGGTTTTCAGTTGATTGTTCACCACTTCGTAGAGTCCCCCGTTACTGGCAATAATGATCCGGTTGCCTATGGGCACCAGGTCCTTGACCTTCTCTTCAAACCTTCCCAGCCTGGTAAACTCGTGGCTTATCGACTGGAGGGAATAGATCTTTTTCTTGATGGACCTGGCACTCGTTCTCGGCGTATAAACCAGGATATCTTCTCCCTCCTTTCGATCGTCTCCGGACGCTTGTTCACCATAGAGATCAGCTACTTTTCCAGGAACTTCAGTTTCTTTATCTGACTCAATATCAGTGTATTCAGGGATGCTGTCCTGCGCCCTTTCCAGGCTGTCTTTTCTGGCCTGACGCCTTAGTCTCCTGAGTTCTCTCGGACTCAACTCCTCCTGTACAGGCTGAATGGCCAGTTGCTCACCAACATTTGACTCTGCCACTTTTAGCTGGACGGTGGAAGGAGTTTCAACTTTGACAACGATCTCTTCTGCCACCACAAAATCCTTCTTTTCTTTGAGGAAGAATACGCCCTCATTGGTGCTGACGTACAAAGTATTATCAAGCATGGCAACAGCTGTCAGGTTTCCTGAAAGTCCGGGATAGTTCTCATAAGACCTGACAGGCAGGTTTATATCAACCCTTGAAAGGCCATACTGGTGGGCAATCCATAGACCCTTGTTCTGGTCTTTGGCAATGGCGAAAATCTCATCATCGGGAAGTCCTGTCTGGAAATTAAGGGTATTCAGCGTCTTCCCGCTTTTCACATTGACAATCAGGCATCCGCCAAGTATGGTGGACAGTGCAATGATATCTTCCTCCAGCCAGACTCCACCCTCAAGGGAGCTCTCGGTCAGGTATTCCTGGTCTTCCAGGTAAATGGAACGGAAAGTCCGCCCATTGTATCGGTACAGTCTGTTTTGATTCGTCCCCAATAATATTTCCTGACCGTATGCCAGCCAGAATATAATCTCGGTTCCGGAGAAATCGGTTGATGATCTTTTCCGGATGATATCCCTGTCAGCCAGTTCATGCAACCCTGCCCCGAGTATATTTACATAGATTTTATCGTCGAATATGAATAAGCCGGCAAAATCAGTAATGGAATCGGCACGATACCTCCAGGCATTGTAAAGGATCTTCCGGTCCGCCATTGCGACCAGATCCTTACCGTAGTATATGATGTGCTGGTCCGTCTGATATATACGGGTGATATCACCGGATTCTACTCCTTCCTCCCCCAGGTCATGATAGATATAGGTACCATCGCCCGATTTCATCAGGTAACCGTAAAATCCACGTCCGCCCACATAGACCATAGGCAGGGTGGAATCTGCGGAGACGACCATGGGAATATTCGGAACCTGCAGGTGTTGCCAATCTTCCGAGTCGAAGGTGATCACGCCTTTATTCCCGGCGAAAACCATGGTGTTCTCAATGTCTTCTGTGATGGATGTGATCTTTGCTCCGGGTACATTCTCGGGTTTGATATGATTCATAAAAGGCTCTCCCTCCTGTGAAGAGACAATCAGTAAGGGCAGAAGGAGCAGCACCACCAGCAGGATAAATGCCGGCCATACGCTACCATGCGAACCTTTTATCAGGGAAATCATCATAACTTACCCAGGGACTGTAAATTTTGTGCGTTAGTAATGTTCTTGGCTTCAGGCATGTACATATATTTCATTCGCTCTGAATAGGCTTCTGTCACCCGGTCCCTGACCAGTTTATTCATGCTGTTCAGCTGGTGGTTCTCCTGGCAAAAGGGTTCGGGCAGGATACCGATGGCAGCAGGCATCCAACGTTGGGGGAATACCTCAGTATATTTTCCTCCTGTCCTGAATTCAGCAATCTGCCGTTCGAGTTCCTCGAGAACCCTGTTTTTGGCTTCGTCCGTTCCCCTGTCAATTTTGTGCTCCACAAGCCAGCGGTTCATGGCATCTTTATTGGGGACGACCAGTAGAATGCAATAAGGATCCTGGTTATTGTACATCATGCACTGTTCCAGGAAGGGAACATATTCGGTAAAGGCTTCCTCGATTCCTTCGGGACTGTATTTCTCACCGTCATCAGCGATCAGGAGGCTCTTGAAACGCCCCAGCACATACATGAAATCATCGCTGTCCATATAACCCATGTCACCCGTATGGAGCCAGCCGTCTTTGAGGGCCTGCCGGGTGGCTTCCTCATTTTTCCAGTATCCCTTCATGACATTTTCCCCCTTCACAACGATCTCGCCTTTTTCGCCACGCGGGACCTCCTTACCGTCCTCATCACATATCTTGACCTCCAGGTTTGAGACAATGATGCCCGAGGAGCCCAGTTTATGCCTGTGTGCAGCATTCGCACAGATCACAGGGGCCGCCTCTGTCAGTCCGTATCCCTGGTACATGGGTATGCCAATGGCATAGAAGAATTTCTGGAGTTCCAGGTCGAGCAGCGCAGCGCCGCCGACAAAAAAGATCATCCGTCCACCGAAACCTTCCCTTACTTTCTTGAAGATGATCCTGTCAAACAACCATATGTAGGGCTTAAGCAGGAAGCGTAATCCTTTGCCTTTGTCCCAGCCAATCCCGTTGTAACGTTTGGCGACCCTTATGGCATGGTTAAACAGCTTTTCGATCACAGGACCCTTTTCGCGGATCCCGGCCTCTATGTTCTTTTTGAAATTTTTGGCGATGGCCGGAACACTGAACATAAAGGTTGGCCGCACCTGTTTGATGTTTTTCGGAAAATTCTTGATGGCCTCTGTCTGGGTTTTTGCCAGCTGGACCGATGCCATACTCGCCCCTGCTGAGATGATGGTGTAGAGGCCGGCTGTATGGGCAAAGGCATGATCCCATGGCAGGTAAAGCAGGGTAGTATACCATTCCGGCACGGGCATGGTGCTGCGTGATTGTTCCACGTTGGCCGTGTAATTCCGGTGAGACAGGATAATCCCTTTCGGATCGGCAGTGGTCCCTGAAGTGTAGCAGATATTTGCGTAATCATCTTCCTTGATGCTTTTCCATTTCTTTTCAAATTCAGCAACATTTTCCTTAAGGTATTCATCGCCCATTTTACTGACATCATCGAAAAAAAGCTCATCTTCCTCGTAACTGTCCCTCGGATCCAGGTATATCACTTTTTCCAGGCTGTCTATTTCTTTCTTCAGCGAGGTGATCTTATGTGATTCCCTCCCCGAGATAATCAGCATCCTGCTCCCGGAATGCTCCAGCCTGAACTTTATCTCTGAGGGTTCTTCCAGCCTTGTGGAAAGGGGAACATTCACGGCCCCGGTGTAGAGGATGCCCAGTTCACTGTAGAGCCATTTATTCCTTCCTTCTGACAGCAGGGCCAGGCAGTCCCCTTTTCTGACTCCCAGGGAGAGCAACCCGGCGGCAAAACGGTGGACTTCATTCCTGGCCTCCTGGTAGGTGGTAGGCTCATATCCCTGGCCCTGATTTTCAAGCATACATACATTGTCCTTATACTTTTCAACAGCGTCATCGAAAAGGGTATTAAGGGTTCTCATGGTTCGATATGATTGGTTTGTAGTCTGGTAAGATAAAAAAAACCGCAGAGATGGCAAGCATAAACTTGACCACAGTGCGGTTGAGGTTGATAAGGGTCCTAAAAAGACCTATTTCAAGGAGATAAATTGTTCCCGGTCGGCTCCCACAGAGATCACCGAAATGGGAACGCCGACTTCTGATTCAATAAATGAAAGATAATCAAGTATTTCTACAGGTAATTCTTCCTTGCGTCGCATCTTAGAAATATCTGCTTTCCATGCAGGCATTTCCGTGAACACCGGTTCAACAGGCTGGTTGATATCAAATGGCAGCTCCTGGGTCTCTTCCCCATTGACCTTATAGGCTGTACATACTCGGAGGGTATCAAAATGTGTCAGGACATCCGATTTGGTCATGTTTAACTCGGTGACACCGCTCAGCATGATAGAATATTTCAATGCCGGCAGATCAAGCCAGCCACAGCGGCGTGGTCTCCCTGTGGTTGCCCCGTATTCGGCCCCGAATTCCCGCAACGCCTCTCCGAGTTCATTGTCCAGTTCAGTAGGGAAGGGCCCGCTGCCCACCCTTGTGCAGTAGGCCTTGAACACACCGATCACCCTGCCGATCTTCTGGGGTGCCAGTCCCAGTCCGATACATGCTCCGGCACAAATGGTGTTGGATGAGGTAACAAAAGGATAGGAACCAAAATCAATATCCAGCATGGTTCCTTGGGCACCTTCTCCCAGTATTGATTTACCTTCCTTGAGGTACTGGTTGATCAGGTATTCTCCATTGACCAGTTCAAAGGATCTTATGGACTCAATACCTTCCATCCATCCTGTTTCATATGCTGCGAGGTCAAATTCAAAATCGTATTGCTTTAGTATCTGCAGGTGTTTGTTCGTTAAAAATTTATACTTATCGAGAAAGCCTGATAATTCGATGTCACCCACCCGCAAGCCATTCCGGCCGGTTTTATCCATATAG
>LJUP01000091.1 GCA_001303955.1 Bacteroides sp. SM23_62
AACAGAAATGACAGAGCTGATCCTGAACCTGGGTGAGATGGATCATTCGAAAGAGCTTATCCTGTTTCTGAATGGCTGGATATTCCCTACTGACGCCAGCATCAATGCATCCATTTCACAATCCGCAGCGATTGAAGTGATTCCACCATATATACAGGCGATAAACGACAAGGGCGAATGGGAAACCATCATTGATAACATGAGCTTCCCGATGGGGAAGGATAAAACCATTGTTGCGGATCTCTCAGGAAAAATTTCCAGGTCAGATCCCCGGATACGGATCTGCACGAATATGGAAATCTACTGGGATCATATCTTCTTTGCCAATGATCTTTCTGATCCCCCATTCCGGTCCCATAGCTTAAGTCCGTGTGCTGCTGACCTGCACTACAGGGGATTTTCCCGTACCTTCAGGAAAGGGGGCAGGTACGGACCACATTGGTTTGATTATTCAAAAGTTACCACCGGACAGAAGTGGAGGGACCTGCTGGGTTATTATACCCGCTACGGCGATGTATTGCCGCTACTCACAGAAGCTGATGACAAATACATTATTAAAAATGCGGGCGATGAGACAACCATTGAATTCAATGCGGAGGACCTGCCTGCATTACCCGAAGGATGGAAAAGGGATTTTCTGATCCATAGTGTAGGATGGGTGAAAGATGGCGACCTGAATACAGCAACCGGGAAAATGGCAGGTCCCCTGCCCTTTCATGGCATGACCTGTTATCCGTACGGACCGGACGAATCCTATCCTTCAGATATTGATCATCAAAATTACCTGAAGGAATATAACACACGGGAAGTCACTGCGGAGAACTTTCACAGAACAATGCTTAATGCCTATGAGGAATAAGTTAAAACGACGTGATTTTATAGCAAGTCTTACGGCCCTGTCGCTTGGAAGTATAACGCTGGGAGCATGCCTTAACAAAGGGAAAGGGAAAAACAGAAGAACAGATGAAGAACCAGCCGAATCAGGCCGTAAAAACGGCATCTCGAAGAACCGTGAAATGCCAAGGGACCTGGTCATGAAGTTGCTCGATCAGAAAGTAAATAATTATATGCAAATCTCCGGTAATTGTGCCCAAAGCAGTTATTTAGCACTAACGGAACAATTTGAAATCAAGGGTGAGGCCGTTTTAAAGGCACTGACCCCTTTACCGGGCATTGCGGAGAGAGGGGAGACCTGTGGAGCCATTACGGGACCCCTGATGGTATTCGGACTGATCTATGGCCGGGGCGAAAACAGATTGCATGACTGGAATGCCTACAGGGATTCGCTGGTTCCCTCCGGTAGATTCTGCAGGTTATTTGAAAAAGAGTTCGGCAGCACCATGTGTCATGAAATTCAAATAGCTACATTTGGCAGGAGTTTTCAATTAACCGATCCGGAAGATCTGAGCGCATTCCAGGAAGCGGATGCTACTGGAAAATGCAGTTCCGTTGTCAGGAAAGCGGTCCGGATGGCCGCTGAGGTAATCCTGAATGACACGGATGCACCTGATGAAATTTAGCATTCAATGTATGGATAAACATATACCATCCCATGATATTGGACTTGTTTATTTGTCTTTTCTGGTAATGTTTTTTACCACCCCATCCCACAAATCATTCGCTCAGAAGAGCCATACGGTCTTTACAGATGTAACCAGACAGGCCGGGATTGATTTCCGGTATACCTTCGGTGATTATACCTATGAGAATATTTTGGAAAGCAGCGGGTCCGGCATCACCATATTTGACTATAATAATGACGGACTACCCGACCTGTACATGCTCAACGGCACCTACCTTGAAGGCATCTCTGATCCGGCAGGAAAGGTTTTTAAAAATACCCCCAACAAACTTTATGAGAATAACGGTGACGGTACATTTACAGAGGTGGCAGAAAAAGCAGGGGTGGATGACCGGCATTGGGGCATGGCAGCGGGTGCCATTGATTACGATAAGGATGGTGACGAAGACCTGTATGTATTGAATTATGGACCGAATGTCTTTTATCGTAACAATGGTAACGGAACATTCACCGATATTACTGAATCAACAGGCCTTGCGGGACCTGATAAATTAAATGGCTTTACCAAGTGGAGCGTAGGTGTGGCTTTCGGGGATTATAATACAGATGGCAGGATGGATGCCATGGTGGGCAATTTTCTGGCATTTGACCCTGATTATGTTTCATCTGCCTCGCCGGACATGATGCCCCATCCGTCGGAATATATGGGACAGGCAACCATGCTGTACCTGCAACAACCGGGTGGACGCTTTCTGGATGTCACAAAAGAATACGGATTGTTTTACCCCGATTCGAAATGTATGGGATTAACCCTGTACGATTATGATTATGACGGGGACCTGGACATTTTTCAGGGCAATGATCACCAGTTGAATTTCCTCTTCAGGAATGACGATCTTACCTACCATGATGTGGCCATAGCCAGTGGTGTTGCCGCAAACAGCCATGGGGTACCCACAGGTTCGATGCATGGATCAATAGGGGACATCGATGGTGACGGATGGATTGACCTGCTTGTATCCGATCTCAGGTACGGGGCCCTGTACCGTTATACCGGTAACGGCTTATTCGAAGATGTAACCGAAGAAAATGGTGTGGCCGCGTCGATGGCAGGGAAAGGTGCCTGGGCAGCCGAACTTTTCGACTATGATAACGATGGTGACCTTGATATTTTTTCTGCCAACGGAACCGCCGAGGAACTGATCCTGCAGCTCCCATTACTGCTTGAAAATGATGGAAAAGGGCATTTTCAGAATGTGGGTCCCCAGTTAAGTGATTATTTTTCTACAAAAAGGTCGGGACGGGCTGCGGCCATCTGGGACTACGACAATGACGGGGACCTGGATATCATTGTTTCCCATATTGATCTTCAGGCAACCCCCGTTCTCCTTAGAAATGATGGTGGAAACGCCAATCACTGGCTCGGATTGGAACTGGTGGGCAAAGATGGGCCGGCATCAGCTATTGGTGCCAGGGTTACTGTTACATCAGGCCATACAAAGCAGGTATATATCAACCAGTGGGCGACCAGTTACCTTTCTAACCATGATCCCCGGGTCCACATTGGCCTCGGGCAAAATAACCATGTAGATCAGGTTGAGATCATCTGGTCAAACGGGAAAAAAGAAATTTACCACAACCCGTCCATCGATAGCTACCTGACCATTGTAGAAGGAAAAGGAATCCAATAATTAAATCATACAGATCATGAAAGCTCAAACCTATTTTTTCCTCTTTGTATTTGTTTCCATTGTCATTTTCTCATGTAAGCAACAAAGTTATTATGAGGAATACAATGAAACACTGCTGACCTATCCTTACTCAGATACCAATGCTTTTCCGGTCATTCAGAAGAAGAATGATATTTATCCTTATTCCCGCATTGACGGGTTCAGCCATACGGGTGAACCAAGGGAATGGAAAATAGTAAAACTGGAAAATGAATATATCGAAGTCTATATCCTTCCGGAAGAGGGAGGCAAGGTATGGGGCGCCATTGATAAAACAACAGGGAAGGAATTTATCTATAAAAACAATGTGGTAAAATACAGGGATCTTGCCATGAGGGGGCCATGGACCTCCGGAGGAATCGAATTTAATACGGGTGTGATCGGCCATCATCCCGGCGGGGCAGCGCCAGTAAATTACAAGGTATTTACGGATGATGATGGCTCGGCACATTGTGTGATTGGGGGCATGGACCTTCCATCCCATATGCAATGGCGGGTGGACATATGCCTGCCGGCGAATACGGCTTATTTTGAAACCAGGTCCTCCTGGTACAATGCCACTTCCTTTTACCAGCCCTGTTACTATTGGAGCAATGCAGCGGTAAAGGCCGCTGAGGATCTGCATTTTTATTTTCCGGGGGACCACTGGCTGGGACATAATGGAATGTCTCATCCCTGGCCTGTGGATAAACAGGGCATTGACCGTTCATGGTATATAAACAGTAAAGACCTTGGTTCCAGTTCCTGCCATATCTTTGGAAGTATTGATAATTATTATGTTACCTATTACCATGATGAAGATTTCGGCTCGGGACACTGGTCAGAAATATTCGGAACACCGGGGAAGAAGATATTTTTATGGTCACAGGCAAGGAATGGTGCCATCTGGGAAGATTTACTTACGGATACAAACGGGCAATATGTGGAGGTACAGGCCGGCAGAATGTATAACCAGAACAGTTTCAGCAGCGTACGCACACCCTTCAAGCAAACTGATTTTACGCCCTATTATTCAGACTCCTGGACAGAACGCTGGTTCCCGGTCAGGGGTACGGACGGGGTCACCCGTGTTGCTGAATCAGGAACAATTCATCTTAAGTTTTCGCAGGATGGCATGAATCTGCTGTTCTCCCCCATCCGGGAGATCGATGAAAAAATGATGGTGGCAGTAAATGGCGATGAAATCTCAAATGACCTGGTTGTCATGAAGCCATCTGAAACATATAATGAGGAATTTGGCGGCATCACGGAGAATGACAAAATTGAAGTATACCTGGGGACCGAAAAACTATATTCCTCCGAAGACCAGTTTATTTTAGAAAGGCCCGACAGGGCGGAAGGAGATGCATCGGATGACCCGTTCATTCTGGCAGGTGAACTCGAGAAGCGCAGATCTTATGAGCGGGCCCTTGAAACATACCTGGAGCTGCTTGAAAATGAACAATTCCATCTCAAAGCGCTGGAGCGGGTGGCCGAACTTTACGCCCGCCGCGGTGAAATTGACAAAGCCCTTGATTATACCAGGAAAGTTCTTAAGGTGGATACTTATTCGCCGGGGACCAATTTCATCTATGGGAACCTGCAAAAAATAAAAGGCAATCTAACAGATGCCAAAGACGGATTCAGATGGGCCATGCGTTCCCTGGAATATCACAGTGCTTCCCTGCAACTGCTTTCCGAGATCAGCCTGATGGAAGGGAACCTGGAAATAGCCCAAGACCTGGCTGAAAGATCTTTGACCTATAACAGCCTGAACCTGAACAGTTACAAGATCCAGGCCATCGCCCAGCGGAAACTGGGCAATCACAGGTATGCGGAAGAAATATTGAGGGCTATTCTGGAAATTGACCCCCTTGATCATTTTGCCCTGTTTGAAAGATATCTGCTTAATCCTGGCGTGGGACTGACAACCTTTAATAATTCATTCAAAAATGAAATGGCCAGGGAGGAATACCTTGAACTTGGACTGTTTTATGCCAATCTGGATTTGCACGATGAGGCCATTGGAGTCCTCGAACAGGTCCCGGACTATCCGGCGATCCATTACTGGCTTGCATGGTTGAATCAAGGAGACAAAGAGAAAAGCCAGGGCTACCTGGAGACGGCCCTTGAGGCCAGTCCGGAATTTGTCTTTCCCTACAGGACGGAAACCCTGGAGGTGCTTGACTGGGCCTCAAAGCAGGTCCCGTCGTGGAAAACGGATTATTATGCAGCGCTCATCCTGTGGAACAGGGGACGGAATGAAGAGGCCCTGGGCCTCCTGGAAAAATGGGATGAAGAGCCGCAATTTGTCCCATTTTACTATGCCAGGGCCTGTCTGAAAGGCCTTTATGATGACGCGGGACTGGCAGACATGCAAAAGGCACTGGCTATTGACCCGGACCAGTGGAGGATTTACAGGGAGCTGGCAGATATTTACAATCGGCGCAATGATCTTCAATCTGCCCTGGAGATAGCAGAAAAAGGACATCAGAAATTTCCCGGGAACTTCATCCTCGATATCGCCTACAGCAAAGCCCTGACAAATACAGGCCATTATGAAAAATCCCTGGAGGTGATCAGTAATACGAATATACTTCCTTACGAGGGTGAAAGAAGTGCACAACGCATTTTCGTATATAATCATCTCATGCTGGCTTTTGACAGTTATCAGAAAAGGGATTATGACACGGCACTGGACCATATTGACAAATCCGAAACCTACCCTGAAAACCTGGGTTCAGGCTCGCCCAGTTATCCGGATTTCCGCAACCAGAACATACTGCGGGCCATGATCTATAACAAGACCGGAGAGCAAGAGAAAGCACGCAAGGCCAATGATGAGATCCAGGCATATACCGAAAGATTTGGCGAAATGAGGGGAGGCAATATATACGAGCGGAGGTTTACAGACACATATGTAGCACCTTTTTAACAGAAAAAATCCCGTACATCATGAAAACCCGGACTTACCTCTTCCTGTTTGTATTGGTATCCATTGTCATCGGCTCATGCAAACAACACCCATCTGTTGAGGTATACAATGAAACATTGATGACCTATCCGTTTTCAGATACCAATCCTTTTCCCATCATTCATAACAGGAATGATATTTATCCCTATTCCCGCATTGACGGGTTCAGCCATACGGGTGAACCCAGGGAATGGGAAGTAGTAAAACTCGAGAATGAATACATCGAAGTCTATATCATACCTGCTATTGGCGGCAAGGTATGGGGGGCCATTGACAAGGCAAGCGGGAAGGAATTTGTTTACAACAATGATGTTGTAAAATTCAGGGATATTGCCTTGAGAGGTCCATGGACAATGGGAGGAATAGAATGGAATTCAGGTGTGATCGGTCATCATGCCGGTGCCGCAACCCCTGTAAATTACACAGCATTTACAGATGATGATGGCTCAGCACATTGTGTGGTCGGCGGAATGGATCTGCCATCCCATCTGCAATGGAGGGTGGATATATCCCTGCCTCCGAAAACCACCTATTTTGAGGCTACTACTACCTGGTATAATGCAACATCTTTTTACCAGCCATATTACCATTGGAGCAACACTGCCATGAAAGCAGCTGAGGATCTGCGTTTTTATTTTCCGGGGGACCACTGGATCGGACATAATGGAGTGTCACATCCCTGGCCTCTAGATGAACAGGGTATTGACCGTTCATGGTATAAAAACAATGCAGACAGGGACAATAGTTCATACCATGTCATTGGAAGTCTTGATAATTATTATGTTTCCTATTACCATGATGAAGATTTCGGTATGGTACACTGGTCTGAGATCTTTGGAACACCCGGGAAAAAGATCTGGTTATTTTCACAGGCCCGGGATGGAGCCATCTGGGAAGATTTACTTACGGACACACACGGGCAATTTGTCGAGGTGCAGGCCGGCAGGATGTACAACCAGAACAGCTTCAGCAGTGCACACACACCCTTTAAACAAACGGATTTTATTCCCTATAATACAGATTCCTGGACAGAACGCTGGTTCCCGGTCAGGGGTACAGGCGGAGTCACCCGGGCTGGTGAATCGGGAACCATTCACATAATGTTTTCACCGGATGGAATGAACCTCTCGTTTTCTCCTGTCAGGGAGATCAATGAAAAAATGATGGTCGCAGTAAATGGCGATGAAATCTCAAATGACCTGGTTATCATGAAGCCATCTGAAACATTCAGTGAGGTATTTGCCGGCATCACGGAGAATGACAAAATCGAAGTATACCTGGGAACTGAAAAACTATGTTCCTCTGAAGACCAGTTTATTTTAGAAAGGCCCGACAAGGCGGAAGGAGATGCACTGGATGACCTGTTTATCCTGGCCGGCGAGCTTGAGAAGCGCAGGTCTTACCACAGGGCCCTTGAAACATACCTGGAGCTGCTCGAAAAAGAACCGCTCCATCTCAAAGCGATGGAGCGGGTGGCAGAACTCTATGCCCGCCGGGGTGAGATTGACAGGGCCCTTGACTATACCCGGAAGGTGCTGAAGGTGGATACTTATTTGCCGGGGACCAATTTCATCTATGGGAACCTGCAAAAAATAAAAGGCAATCTTACAGATGCCAAAGACGGATTCAGGTGGGCCATGCGTTCCCTGGAATATCACAGTGCTTCCCTGCAACTGCTTTCCGAGATCAGCCTGATGGAAGGTAACCCGGAAATGGCCCAGGACCTGGCTGAAAGGTCTTTGACCTATAACAGCCTGAACCTGAACAGTTACAAGATCCAGGCCATCGCACAGCGGCAACTGGGCAATCACAGGTATGCGGAAGAAATATTGAGGGTTATTCTGGAAATTGATCCCCTGGACCATTTTGCCCTGTTTGAGAGATATCTTCTCAATCCGGGTGACATGGGACTAACCACCTTCAATAATTCATTCAAAAATGAAATGGCCAGGGAGGAATACCTTGAACTGGGACTGTTTTATGCCAAATTGGGCTTGCCCGAGGAGGCCATTGGAGTTCTTGAGCAGGTCCCGGACTATCCGGTGATCCATTACTGGCTTGCATGGTTGAATCAAGGAGACAAAGAGAAAAGCCAGGGTTACCTGGAAAGGGCCCTGGAGGCCAGTCCGGAATTTGTCTTTCCCTACAGGGCAGAAACCCTGGAGGTGCTTGACTGGGCCTCAACGCAGGTCCCGTCGTGGAAGACAGATTATTATGCAGCGCTCATTCTGTGGAACAGGGGACGGAATGATAACGCCCTGGGACTGCTGGGAAAATGGGGTGATGAGCCGGAATTTGTGCCCTTTTACTATGCCAGGGCCTGTTTGGGAGGTCTTTATGATGACGGGGGACTGGCAGACATGCAAAAGGCACTGGCTGTTGACCCGGACCAGTGGAGGATTTACAGGGAACTGGCAAATATATATAATCAGCGCGGAGAGTTTTTATCTGCCCTGGAGATAGCAGAAAAAGGCCATCAGAAATTTCCCGGGAACTTCATCCTCGATATCGCCTACAGCAAAGCTTTGACAAATACGGGTCATTATGAAAAATCACTGGATGTACTCGGTAAAACAAATGTCCTTCCCTATGAGGGTGAAAGAAGCGCACAGAATATTTTTGAATATAATTATCTCATGCTGGCTTTTAGCAGTTACCAGAAAGGAAATTACGACTCAGCACTGGATTATCTTGATAAATCCGAAGCCTATCCTGAAAACCTGGGTTCAGGCATGCCCCATCATCCGGATTACCGGAATCAGAACATACTGAGAGCCAGGATTTATAATAAAACCGGTGAACGTGAAAAAGCCCGCAAAGCCAATGATGAGATCCGGGAATATACCAGCAAATTTGGGGAAATGAGAGGTGGCAGCATATTTGAGCAAAGGTTCAGAGACTCATTCACACAACCGTTTTAATGCAAGGAATGGTCATCACACAGCTTTCAGGCAGGATATAATTTCCCCGATATAGAATTTATGGAAATCCTTTTTAGGGTAATTTTTCCCTACCAGGTTCTGTACTGCAAAATTATCTTCTGTCAGCCAGTCAGCATAAAGTTTCCGGCATTCCAGCACCATTTTGCATTGCTGGTAATAAATGTTTCCGGTTTCGGTGGTCAGCGGGACCAACCCCGTTTCTGCAACCTTATCGACATCTTTGCCGGAACGGGTTCCGCAGAACTGCAGGATATCCCTGTACTGGTCCTCCAGGAAGCAGAGTGTGTAATGATCCGAGGCCTCCATGAATGCAAAGGTATACCTGTGAGGCCTTACAAAACAGAATGCCACGGGTAGATGCCAGAGTATGCCCAGCCCCCCCCAGCTGGCCGTCATGGTATTGAAATTACCTGGATCACCCGCCGTGATCAGCATCCAGTCATCATCAATCAGATGAAATACATTTTCATTCAATTCCTTTACCGGGATCTTTGCAAATTTCTTTTCCATTATTCTGTGAGTTTAAACGCAAGATAAGCATTTAAGGTTTTTTTTTTACCTTCGTTTTACTAACCGGGAAATACAAACATCCCCATCTCCCAATCATTACCGTATGGCCAAGAGAACCATAGACAGGGTATCCCTGAGATACAGACTCCTGAAGATCTATGCGATTTTTGTACACTGGGTCTTCTACCGCCGGATTGAAGTAAAATTCAGGGACCGGATCCCGAAAGACCGGCCTGTCCTGCTTGCACCAAACCACCAGAATGCACTGATGGATGCCATGGCCCCGCTGTTGACCTCCCGCCGTGATCCGGTCTTCCTTGCCCGTGCCGATATATTCAAAAATAAATTTGTTGCCGGCATATTGCGTTTTCTTAAGATATTGCCGGTTTACAGGATCCGTGATGGCGCCAATGAGCTTGGTAAAAACGAAGCGGTATTCCAGGAAGCAATGGAGGTGCTTATGAGTAAAAAGAGCCCGGTATGTATCATGCCGGAAGGAAATCACGGGAATAAGCGCAGATTAAGACCCCTTGTCAAGGGGATCTTCCGGGTTGCTTTTCAGGCACAGGAGACATATGGAGAGCAGCCAGGTGTTGTGATTGTTCCGGTGGGACTCGATTACTCGAAATACACCATCTTCAGAGGTAAATTATTGATACAGTTTGGGGAACCCATAGAGGTTAACGAATATTATGCAGCTTATCTCCAAAACCAGGCAAAGACTATCAATATGATCCGGAACCGGCTGGCCGAAGAATTGAGAAAATACATGATAGACATCCAGTCTGAAGATCACTATGAAATGTACATGGTGCTCCGTAATGTATACAACGATGAGATGCGCAAACAGACGGGCCATGAGAAAAACACACTCTACAACAGGCTGATAGCTGACCAGCAGATGATAGCAAAACTTTATGAGGTTGAACAACAAGGAGGTGAAAATATCCAGGCACTTGATAAATTATGCTCCACGTACCAAAAGGGAATTGATGACCTGGGGATGCGCGACTGGTTATTCAAGCATTCCAGGTACTCCTGGATGGGCCTGATCCTGGCCGGTCTGGGCATGCTGGCCTTGCTGCCGGTTTTTCTTTATGGTGGGGTCACCAACTATTTTCCCTACTGGCTGCCAGCAAAAATCTCAAAGAAGCTTAAGGATCCTCAGTTCCATAGCAGCTTTAAATACGTCATCGGACTGATCCTTTTTCCCCTTTATTATCTGATTCTGTTCATCCCTGTTTGGATCCTTACAGACCCGGGATGGATCAAATGGGCTTTCCTGGCAAGCCTGCCCGTGACAGGGTTTTTTGCACATACATATTTCATCTGGTTTAAAAAACTGAGATCATTGTGGAAATACCAGTTCCTGACCGGCCGAAAAGATGAGCAGCTTGATTCTCTCAAAAATCTCCGCAAGCATATTATCAGGACGGTTGATGGACTCATTCGAAAATGTGTATAACCTGCTTAACAGCAATTTAACTGGATAAATGGATAAGAAATATTATCTTCGCAAAAAAATCGATAAGGCATTATGAGGAGAGGTGAATTGAAAGAAAAAATAATCAGCGGCATCCAGCAGATCGGGATCGGAGTGGGCAATCTGCGAGAGGCATGGAAGTGGTATCGTGAGCATTTTGGGATGGACATCAGGGTTTTTGAAGAAAAAGCAATCGCAGACCTGATGCTGCCATATACCGGGGGGCAACCCCAGGCAAGGCATGCCGCCCTTGCCTTGAACCTTCAGGGTGGAGGCGGTTTCGAGATCTGGCAGTATACCAAAAGGATCCCGGTACCACCAAAGAACCGTATCCACCTGGGGGACCTGGGTATAAACGCTGCCAAGATCAAATCATCAAATCTGTATGCCAGCTACCAGTTCTTCCAAAACAAAGGCATCAATATCAACGGGATATCAAAAGATCCGGCGGGGGGTGAACACTTCTTCGTGAAAGACCCCTATGATAATCTTTTCCAGGTAGTCAGTGATGATTCGATCTTTCGGAACGAGAAGAAATTAACCGGTGCCACATTCGGTGCCTGGATCGGTGTTTCCAACATAGACCGCGCACGAAAGCTTTACAGCGGGATCCTTGGTTATGATGATGTTATTTATGACGTGGAAGAGAAGTTTGATGACCTGTCCGATCTTCCCGGGGGTAACCATTTATTCAGAAGGGTATTACTCAAGCATAGTAAAAACGTAAGAGGCACATTCAGCCGTCTTTTTGGTCCCAGCCAGATCGAACTGGTCGAGGTCAAGGACCGCCGCCCAAACAAGATATATGAAGGCAGGCAATGGGGAGACCTGGGATTCATCCACCTGTGTTATGATATTATCGGCATGGATGCATTGCGTAAAGAATGCGAGGCGAAGGGATTCCCTTTTACCGTAGATTCAACCCATAAACATGATGTGACTTTTGATATGGGAGAAGCAGCAGGCCATTTCTCTTACGTTGAAGACCCAGACGGCACCCTTATCGAATTTGTGGAAACCCATAAATTGCCTGTCAGTAAAAGGCTTGGATGGTATATCAATCTCCGCAAAAGGAATCCGGAAAAGCCCCTCGCCAACTGGATCCTGAAAGCCTTGAAATACAACAGGGTCAAGGACAAGAAAAAGCATTGACCTTTCCGGGTGTCACCCTACTGATGGAACATTTCCAGATTTCGCCAGTGAAAATATTCAGGGTACATCAGTACCATGTCCTGATCCGGATGTCCTTCGATATAGTGTAACAATTTTTCCAGATCTTCCATTTTCTGGCTCGAAAAAGCCTCCGTGCATAACCGAAAGAATTCCACGTAGGTCCTTAATCTGACTAACCTTTCATCAATTGCAGGATCATTGTTATTTTCAATGATCCGATTTAACCTGTCCAATATTTTACTTGTTGTTGGTTGAATGCCCGTAGCCTGATCCATGAAGGATTCATCACCTATCTCTTTATATGGCTCTTTATATGGCTCTGGGTGCAATTCTGAAAAAATAATGGCACAGACTTCTTCTGTTTCAGCTGCCTGCGCACCGTAGTATTTCTGGCAATAATCATGCAATCCTGCATCTATGTCAAATGCCGGATCCCAGCAGGCCCTGGCAAAGAACCAGTTGTTGAAGCTGTAGCGCCACCAGTTTTCCATGGGTACAACCAAAGAAATGACTCCCCTAAACCCCTTCTCCAGCGCGTTTTGAACCAGGTTTGCAGAAAAAACCGGGCGCAGCCAGACATTTGCCCTGGACCTGTAATTATCACCCATATAATATTCAAACTGGTACACGCCTCCGGCCATGCTTGATTTCTGGATCCATTCGCCCGCCAGATCTTCCATTGCCCCGATATCAGGACACCAGAGTACCGACATGTTAGCCGGAATTTCGTCCGCCGGAGGCTGCCAGGTTTGAGGCCTGTATGCCAGGTGTTCAACAATCATGTCCGGCCGGACTTTTTTCACCTTCTCAGCTACCCGTTTGGCTGCGTTAAATACTGTCTGCGGGTTTTTGCATCCTTCACATTCACAGTAATTACCTCCATCAAGCGGCCAGGTCCCAATAATATGGAACTCAGGATGTATGGATGCATAATCAGCGATGGCTGAGGCATAATATTCTACGGCATCCGGATTTGAATAACACATTTGTCCCGAATAAGGAGGTTCGCCCAGTTTTCTTTCACCGTCGTTCAGTGCAAACCAATCAGGGTGCTGATCAAACAGGGAACGAGGGAAAAAAACGTGCGTACAATGTTCGCTCATTTCAATGACAAACCCACGCTTCTGAAGTTCCGGCAACAGTTCATCGCTGACCTCCTTCCAGATAGAAGCGTGGGCGGAGCCGGCACAATCGCTCGGGCGGTCTTCAGAGACAAGGATAAAATTCATTCTGTTTTTGGCCATCCAGTCGATAAAAACGCTGCCCAATTCCACGCTGCTTCCCTTCAGCCCATAAGGGGTAAGTCCCCTGTGCTCCAAAACAGGATTGAACACCCTTGAACCCGGCTGGAACTCAACCCTCACCTTCCGGGGAACGACTTCTTCCTCTTGGCCAGGATAGAAGAAAGAACACCCTGCTTCTTCGAGCAATGTATAAACACCATAAAGCAGTCCCCTGGATTCGGCAGCAGATATCAGTATACCCTGATGATCAGTCTCAATGCCAAAACCATCCCATTTTAATTTATCATTGTTTTCATGGATCATCCGGATGGCCGCAACATCATCTTTCACCGAAGATGAACTGATAATCTGGAGACGGGAACCTGTAATTTTTCCGAGGTAATCCTGAAGTTCAGTTGCGGCAAACCTGGTAACCTCATCAGTTTCATCCGGGATGACAATATGATTGAGGTTTGCACTGTCTCCGATGACCAACTTCCCATTCCCCTTTTGATGGGCACAGGAAAAGAGGACCAGTGCCAGGACAAATGATATGAATATCTGAGGAACAGGGAGATTCTTTTGCGGTATCAAGATGTGTGTTTTTATTTGGTAAACATGCGGTACAGTACCGGCACCACGATCAGAGACATAAAAGTAGATACGAAGAGTCCACCAATAATGGTCCATCCCATTGGTGCCCAAAGCGTTCCGCCACGAAGCGTCAGGGGGAGGAGTCCACCGATGGTAGTGAATGTTGTCAGTACGATCGGCGTAAACCGGGTCTCTCCTGCCTGCTTTATGGCAGTTATCTTATCCATGCCTTCTTCCATCAGCTTATTGATATAATCAACCAGGATGATGGAATTATTTACGACAATACCGATCAGGCTGATCAATCCTATTAAGGCTGTGAAGGAGAAAGAATACCCTGTAATATAAAGGGCCAGCACGGATCCGATCATGGCAAGGGGAAAAGCGGAGAAAATAATAATCGGCTGGGAGAATGACCTGAACTGCAGTACAAGTACTGCGAAAATGGCTATCAATGCGATGATGCTCGCCCGTAACATCCCTCCGAAGCTTTCTTCCCTGCTCTCCAGCTCTCCGGTAAATTTATATTCATAATCTGCAGGTATGGGATAGGACTGGAAACGGGCATCAAGGGACGCTATGATATCATCCAGGTCATAACCTTTCCTGATATCAGCCGTCAGGCTGCCGTTTCTATCCATGTCAAAATGTGTGATGATCCCGGGGGCTTCCTTCAGTTCCAGCCTGACCAGCTGTTTCAAAGGAATCTGCCTCCCGGCCAGGGAACTGACATAGATCCTGTCAAAATCTTCAAACCTGATCCGGTCATTGAAAGGAAGCCTGAGGACAATGTCAAACTCATTCCCGTCCACATCCCTGAAACTGGATACCGGCATGCCGGTGATGGCAGTGCGGATGGTCCTGTCAATCTCATATACGGGCACGCCCAGCATACTGGCCTTGTCGCGGTTAATATTGATATAGAAATCCGTGCTTGCCTTGCTGAGCTGGTTATCAATATTTACCAGTCCGGGTTCCTCCCTGAGGAAGGCTTCAAAATCTTCAGACAGTTTTGCGAGCATATCCATATTCGGACCGGTAATTTTAACAACCAGGGGGGCTTCCACCGGAGATCCCTGCTCTAATTCCTTCACATAGATCCTGGCCCCGGGAAAATCACTGAACAGGTTCCGGAGGTCCGTGATCATCCCGTCAAATTGTTCTACTTCATATTCCTCCAGCTCTACAAATATCTCGGCAAAATTCTTTTCAAAACGCTTCGGAAAAATATTGTAATAAATCCTTGGATTACCATGGCCCACATTCGTGGCATAATGTTTAACCCCATCCAGGGTGTCAAGCATGGATTCAACCTTTCTGGCCACATCATCGGTTTTATCAATATTGATCCCATCCGGGGTATGGATCCTGATCATAAACTGCGGTTTCTCTGCTTTCGGGAAAAAGCTTACCCCGACAAAGAGGAACAATAACAGGGATCCGGCCAGGAGGGCCAGTGAGATCAGGATGATCAATCCCCGCCTCCGCAGGGCAAAATCCAGGCTTTTTCTGTACGGCCCTGCGATCAGGTACCTCAGCAGGAATTTCAGGTTAAGCTCCCGCTTCTCCTGCGTTCTACCTGTATGCTTTTTAAGGAAAATGCTTGACAAATATGGGGTGAGCAGCAATGCAATGCAGAGGGAGGCAAAGAGGGTAAAGATAACGGTTACCGGCATGCTCTGAATAAAACGGCCGGCTTTGTCAGGCATGGCAATGATCGGGATAAATGCCAGCATGGTGGTAACCGTGGCACTGATGATGGGCCATCCCAGCTGTGCGCTCCCTTTCACTGCAGCATCTTTCTTGGCATTTCCAAGGCCGATAAATCGTTCAATATTTTCTACAATGACAATGGAATTATCTACCAGGAGTCCCAGTGAAATGATCAATCCTGCTATTGACATCTGTTGCAGTCCGAAGCCGCTCAGGTCAACGAATCCGAGCCCGATCAGGATGGAAAGCGGTATGGCGATGATCACCAGCAGTGAGGCCCTGAACCCCAGCGACAGGAAAATGACAAGTCCGACGAGCAGAATCCCGAAAAAGAGATTTGACAGGAAACCATTGATCCGTTCATCCACACTGTCCGCCTGATCAAATACTTTGACAAGCTGCATCTCACTGTCCAGTTCCGAAGCATGATCCTCAAGAATTGGATGGATTTTTCCGGTGATCTTGAATATATTATATCCTTCTTTCTGTTTAACCGTAAGGAAAACCGCACGTTCCCCCTGATACCTTGCATAGTAAATATTATCCGCGTAATCGAACCGGACATCGGCAATGTTTTTAAGGTAGATATTTCTCCCATTATAGGAACTCACAACGGTATTGCTGATCTCGTCCATGTCCTGGTATGATCCGCTGGTTTTGATGCTGAAATCCCTTTCACCTATTTTCATGCTGCCTCCCGGGATATTGGCATTGTTGCTCATGATGGCCTTGTTCACAAGGTCAATGGATATATTCATTTGTGACATTTTTTCCAGGTCCAGTGATACCCTCAGTTCCTGTTCCGGTATGGCTAACAATTCAACCAGTTTTACACCCGGCACCCTTTCGATCTTTTTCTTTAGCGTCTCGGCTTCATCTTCCATGACAGCGAAATCGGCCGTTTCCGATACAATGGCCAGGTGCATCATCACGACATCGGTACTGTTCCATTCCAGTATCTCCAGATCATAGATCTCATCCGGCAGTTCATCCCTTATGCTATTAACCTGCTGTACGACCTCATCGAACTTTTCATCCGGATCGGATTCAAATGTGAATTCAACGGATGTAACCAGAATACCATCACGCATGGCGGTTTCCATCCGCTTGATGTCATCCAGCTCATTGATGGCTTCCTCAAGCGGTGTGGCAACCAGCTGTTCCAGATCGATGGGGTTACTGCCAGGATAGATAATGATGACGCTGGCCCCGGGTACCTGCATCGGAGGATCCTCGGAACGGGGCATGGTAAAAAAGGCGCTGACTCCCACGATCATCAGTAAGAGGAATGCCGTCAGGGTAAACTGGTAGTTGTCGATGGCCAGTCTCGGTATTTTCATGAT
>LJUP01000092.1 GCA_001303955.1 Bacteroides sp. SM23_62
AAATCACCTGTATACTCAGTCTTTTTCAATGGTGAGACGGTAGTGCACCCATCCAGGCTGGGGATTGCGCTCGCGGATGAAAGGTACATCTTTCTAAAGGATCTGGACTTTGAACAGGTATCTGATGAGGTGGTCCATGATGAATATACTGCCGTTGCGGGCAAAAAAAAGCACTGCAGCTACCGGGCCAATGAAAGGACCATTGCTTTCAGGAATGCCTCGGGGAACCTGATGGAATTGATCTTCCGGGTCAGTGATCATGGCGTGGCTTTCCGGTATAAGCTCAACAATCCACTGGCGGCCAAGGTTGCATCCGAAACCAGCGAGTTTCACCTGCCCGGAAAGTCACTGGCCTGGATACAGCGCTACCGGCACATGGGGAATGATTATGAGATGGTCTACACAAAAAGGCTGCTTGATACGATGAACTTACCGGCATATTACCTGCCGGGCCTGTTTGAAACCCCTGAGAAGATCTGGGTATTCATCAGTGATGCGTCTGTCAGCGGGGATTATGCTGCCTGCCAGTTATCCCATAAAGGATCCGGAAAGCTTGCGATCAGGTTCCCCGACCAGACATACGACTGGGAAGAGGGAGGACATCATCCCTGGTTTAAGATTGTATACGAGGAGTCTCCGGAAATACACGCACCTGCCAACCTGCTGACTCCCTGGCGGGTATTGATTATCAGTAATGATCTTGGCGATATTGCCGAATCGAATCTAATCGAGGATCTGAGCGTCCCTTCAAAAATTTCCGACCAGAGCTGGATAGAACCGGGGGTTGCCGTATTTCCATGGTGGGGCAACTCCCTGGCCAATGATGAACCGGATATCATGAAAGATTATGTTGACCTGGCGGCCGAAATGAATTGGGAATTTGTGGAATTTGATATCGGATTGATAGGCAATAACGGTGGATATGCAGCCGATTACTGGAGAAACATTGATTACATACCGGAGGTTATTGATTATGCCGCATCCAAGGGCATAAAGGTATACGGTTGGGATGAAAGAAGATACCTGGATACCCGCGAGGAAAGGGATGATATTTTCAGCCAGTACCGTGAATGGGGCATTGCGGGCATTAAAATGGATTTTATAAACAGCGATAAGCAGGCAGCCATGAAATGGTATGAGGAAGCAACCTCCCATGCGGCTGAGTACCAATTACTGGTCAGTTTCCACGGAGCCATTACGCCCCGGGGATTGCGCCGGACCTATCCCAATATCATGACCTATGAGGGCGTCAGGGGAGCTGAATATTATAAATGGCCCGGTAATGATCCGACACCCGAACACAACTGCACACTTCCCTACACAAGAAATGTCAGCGGCCCGATGGATTATACCCCGACCGGTTTTTCTACCCCGAGAAGAACAACAACCTATGCCCATGAAATGGCCCTGCCCTTTGTCTTCGAATCCGGCTGGATATGTATGGCGGATAAGCCTGAAGAATTCCGCAAGAGCCCTGCAAAAGATCTGTTTCAAAATCTTCATGCGGCCTGGGATGATATCCGTTTCATTGATGGCTATCCGGGACAGTATTGCTGCCTGGCAAGAAGAAAAGGCGATGAATGGTTTCTGGCAGCCATCAATGCTGGTACGGGCCGTCAGGTTGAGATCCCGTTCAATTTTCTTAACGAGCAAAATTATAGGGCAAAACTTTATAACGATGATGGCGAGGATGGTTTGCAGATCAAGGAGCTGAACATCTCGAATACCAGCATTGTGAAATTTGATCTGGTAAAAAACGGAGGGTTTGTCATTCACCTTGTAACAGGGGAATAGTTATACTTGTTCCGGTTTTACTTCCCAGAGATATTGATTCATGTAAAATAAACAGCACTCATTAAATTGATGAACTTGAATCTCTTGTTGAATACTGGCATCATAGCCGGGTTCCTCTCAGTTCAGATGGATGCCTAGGTACCATTTGAGTGTGTAGCAGTGGATTCCGCCCCTAGCAGTCCCGCTAAACCATATGGAAAAGCCATTGGCGATCTAAGCGGGGATGATCGGCCGGATCTGTTTATTTCGAGTGCAGATGGGGAGGGGATGTACTGGTATCTGTATCCGGACTGGCAGAAGTATGCTTTCCGCACCTGTGGATCCTGGTCTGAAGATTGCCAGCTTATTGATATTGATTGTGATGGAGATAATGATGTGATAAATGGTAATGGGCAAGGTTTATACTGGTATGAAAATCCACTCAATACAGGTGGAATCATAGGTGCCGGTAAATGGACTGAACATGCGATCGGTTCCGACGGGACCAATATTCACGATCTGGAAATCGCCGATCTGAATGGCGATGTAGACATGGTCCTGGGAAATATATGGCTTGAGAATAAGGGTAAGGGGACAGACTGGGAAGAGCATGCTTATGCCGGCAATAAAGACGTAGGTGATCTCTGGATAGAATATACCATTGAGAGCCATATTACCCATATACATGGATTGGCAATTGGAGATTTTAATAAAGACGGGTATCTGGATATTCACACTTCCATCAGACACGATCATCCGGGTCCCCGGGACCATGTCAGCATTTGGCTGTCCAGCGGCAAAGAGGAATAAATGTATTCTGAGATAATATCTACTGTAACCGTTTTATTTTAAAACCAGATTATATAAACAAAAACAAATAAAGAAAAAATGAAAACTTATAACCATAAGCGTATTGTCTTTATAACAGTTGTTTTTAGTTTTAGTTTAACCTATGCACAATCTTATAAAACGAATTCAATTCATAAAAAATCTGATTTCCCATGGCCCGAAGGAAAGAAGATGGGATTAAGTCTCACTTTCGACGATGCCCGGCTGTTTCAGGTTGACAAAGGCATTCCATTGCTTGATAAGTTTGAGACAGGTCGCGGGTGGCTAAATGAGGGACCCAATGATCCTGCTTTTTGTGATATGTCGCAAATAACTGGTATGGAGCTGGATGGCAAATCTTTTGAACAAATAAGAATCTTAATTGAATCGGCAAAAAGTAATGGTCAATGGTTGGTTCTTGCAGGTCATGAGATGAATGAAGAGGGATTTCAAACCTCACTGCTTTCCACTATTGAAGAAATATGCCAGTATGCATCAGATCCGGCCAATGGTATATGGATCGATAACCTACACAACATAGCTTCTTATGTAAAGAGGAAGAGAGGAGAACCGCAATTTACTGAAGTTCCTCTTTATAAGAATCCGATCTTCCCGATAGAACAAAGAATCAATGATCTTCTTTCGCGCATGACACTCGAAGAAAAGGTTGGACAAATGAATATTCCAACCTGCTATTCAACAGAGCTTGGATGGGGACTTGACAGCGATGCGCCCTATCTATGGGATATGGAAGACACCAAAGAGGTAAGAGACAAGCAACTTGCTGGTTGCAGGAAATGGGCAGAAGGAACGCACAATGATGTTTTGGGACCGGGAGGTGGGTTTTTTACCCTGTCTGACAGGCTTATTTATGAAGGCCCAAAAAGACAGGCAGAAATCATGAATGAGCTTCAGAAAATCGCTCTTGAAAAAACCAGGTTGGGTATTCCCCTCTTTCAGATCGAAGAAGGAACTCACGGACTGATGTGTCCGGGTGGGACAATTTTTCCGGAAGGTTTGGCCATCGGGGCATCATGGAATAAAGACCTTGTACAGAAGATATATACGGTTGCGGCAAAAGAAGGGAAAGCCATTGGTGTCCATGGATTATGTACACTGGTGATCGAGCCGAACAGGGACCCGAGGATGGGCAGAAATGAGGAAGGATATAGCGAAGATCCATACATGTGTTCGCAAATAGCGGGAAGCATTGTGCAGGCTCTTCAGGGATTTGATATTTCATCATCTGATAAACTGGTGGCTTTCCTTTGTCATTATCCCGGTCAAAGTCAACCAGTAAGCGGAACTGAAAGGGGTGCTATGGAAATTTCAGAAAGAAAACTCAGAGAGGTTTTTTTACCGTCCTTTGCTACCGGTATTAAAAAATATGGGGCACTGGGTGTCATGGCCACCTATCCCGCCATAGACGGTGTAGCCGTTCACAGCTCGGAAAAAATTCTCACAAAAATACTGAGGGAAGAATTGAATTTTAATGGCATAGTGGTCAGCGAAGGCGGAGGATTGGGAACCATTGTAACTGAAAGGCATGCGGCAACACAAAAGGAAGCAGGGGTTTTAGCCATTAAAGCAGGTGTTGATGTGGGCATATCCATTGAGGATGCTTATATGGGAGGATTAATTGAAAATGTTTATGAGGGGAAAATATCCATGAAGGATGTTGACCAGGCAGTTTCCAGGCTTTTAAGACTCAAATTTCAAATGGGATTATTTGAACATCCCTATGTTGATCCCGAATATGCGGAGCGTATTGTCAATTCAAAAGAACACAGGGAACTTGCTTTACAGGCCGCCAGGGAAGGCATTGTATTGCTTAAGAATGAAAAGAAAATACTGCCACTGAAAAAAGATATAAAAACAATCGCAGTGATTGGACCCAATGCAGATGCCCCCATCGATCAGCTGGGTGATTATTTTCCTCATCATATTCCCCAGCATGTAGTTACGGTAATTGAAGGCATTAAAAATAAAGTTCCGGCAAAAACAAATATTGCCTATGTAAAGGGTTGCGATGTTATCGGCCATGAACTTAATGAGATTGAAAAGGCTAAAAATGCAGCTAAAAACGCTGATATTGCCATCGTTGTTATTGGTGAAGGCGGGTATAGAACAAACGGAGAGGGGAGAGATGTTGCCAGTCTGGATTTGACGGGACTTCAGGAGGAACTTCTCAAAGCTGTTTATGCAACAGGTACCCCGACCGTTGTTGTCTTAATAAATGGCAGGCCATTATCCATACGTTGGGCTTCAGATCACATCCCAGCCATCATAGAGGCATGGATGTGCGGGGAACAGGGAGGGAATGCCGTGGCAGATGTTCTTTTTGGTGATTATAATCCAAGCGGCAGACTACCCATAACAGTACCACGCCATTCAGGGCAATTCCCATTTTATTATAATCATTCAGCAACAAAGAATAGAGCAAGGTATATTGATATGCCGGCAACACCCCTGTATGAATTTGGATTTGGACTAAGCTATACAACTTTTGAGTATAGTAATCTCAGGATTCTCCCAAAGGAAATAAATAAAGAAGGTGAAGTTGAAATAACGCTGGATTTAATAAATACGGGTACAGTTGGGGGTGATGAAGTTATACAATTGTATATAAATGATATTATCAGCAGTACTTCCAGGCCTGTAAAGGAATTAAAGGGTTATGAGAAAATCTCCATTGAACCAGGGGAGAAGAAAACCGTAAAATTCAGATTGCTTCCTGAAGATCTGTCCCTGTATGACAGGGATATGAATTTTGTAGTTGAACCTGGTATTTTTCAAGTAATGGTTGGCAGTTCATCGAAGGATATAAGGCTTAAAGGTGAATTTGAGGTTAAAAAATAAACATATGGTGCTAGTCAACCACCTCAAAGCTCCCTTTAAGCCTGATATCCTTACAGGACCTTCCGATCATAACATCAAAGCTGCCCGGTTCAACTACACGTTCCAAGTCCATGTTCAGTATGGCCAGATCATGGGGGGGTAGCTGGAAGCTCACTGACTTTTGTTCCCCGGGTTCCAGTGATATTTTTTGGAATCCTTTCAGCTCAATGATGGGGGTCACCACGGAACTGATCACATCGTCGATATATAATTGTACCACTTCTTTTCCTGCCAGATTGCCCGTGTTTTTAACATCAAGGCTGATATTTACGGGATCGCCGGGATGGATTGTCCCGGGACTTATCCGAAGGTTGGCATACTCGAAATCGGTATAGCTGAGCCCGTGACCAAATTCCCAGAGAGGGGTTAATGGGTAGGTTACATATGCCCTCCAGTGCCTGTTGAACTTGGCCGGTTTATAGTTGTAATAAAAGGGCATTTGTCCGACATGCCGCGGGAAAGTTATGGGCAGCCTACCACTGGGATTGTAATCCCCGAACAATACATCGGCGATGGCTTCACCTCCCCGCTCACCGCACATCCATGCCTGAATGATAGCGGTTACATGTTGTGCTGTCCATCTGATGGTCAGTGGCCTTCCACTGATCAGGACAACAATGGTGGGTGTTCCCGTTTCCTGCACAGCCTTTATCAGGTCAGCCTGATAGCCTGTCAGGTCGAGGTCGGCAGCATCGTCGCTTTCCCCGTCTGTCCTTTCATCCTCCCCTACAACAACGATGGCAAAATCGGCCTGCGATGCTGCAGCTATGGCAGCATGGATTTCATTCAATGAACTGTCGAGTACATTGCATCCCTTAACGTAGCTAACGTTTGTCCGGGGTGAAACTTTGCCCTGGATGGCTTCCAGGACAGTTACAGCCTCGTACAGTAATTTTTTAGGGATATAATCCCCCAGCAGGTTCTCCCGGTCATGTGCATTGGGACCGATCACGGCAATGGAGCGAATGTTTTTATCAAGCGGCAGCAGATCGTTCTCATTCTTTAACAGCACGATCCCCTCCCGGGCTGCCTCCAATGCAAGATCCTGGTGCTCTTTGTTGTGGACAACCTCAATGGCCCGATCCACATCAACAAAGGGATCCTCAAACAAGCCCAGCTGGAATTTCAGCCCGAGTACCCGTCTGACCGCACGGTCGAGCAGTTCCATCGGTACATTACCTTCGTTGACGTTTTCAATCATATCTTCCATGTAACCCGATTCAAAGGTGATGTTCACATCCACACCTGCATTGAGGACAATGGGGCCTGCCTCCTTTTCGGTGGCTGCCACACGCTCATAGATCAGGGTGCCGGTATTGCTTCCCTCACTCAGCACGTTGCCCTTGAAACCGAGTTCATCCCGGAGTATCGTGGTAAGATATTTCACGGAGCCATGGTTTGGATAGCCATTTATGGATGGATGAGTCGCCATGACTCCGAGTGCCCCGGCCTTTTTCACACCCGCCTCCCAGGGTGGGAGGAATACCTCCCGGATGGTCCTTTCCGATATGTCCATGGTCCCTCGGTTGATCCCGTTCAGTCCCTGTGTCTGGCCCGGGTAATGACAGAGTCCTGCGATCACCTTATCAGGGGCGGAGATATCATCGCCCTGTGCACCACGGACAATGGCCTCAGCGATCCGGGAACACAGGAAAGGATCTTCGCTGTAGGTCTGTTGATTTCTTCCGTGCCGCGGATCCCTGTTGGGTTCAATGACAAGTGTAAACAGCTGGTGGACACCTGTTGCTCTTGCTTCCCTGGCTGCAGCGCTGTATACATCTTCGATCAGTGCCATATTCCACGTGGCTCCCAGTCCCAGTCCCTCAGGAAAAATCGTCGCGCCCGGGGCCATATAACCATGCGTCCCCTCTTCAACCTGCATCAAGGGAATCTTTAACCGGGTCTTTTCCATGGCTAATTGCTGAAGTTCGTTAAATACCTCCGCCTGCTGCCTGGTGCCTTCGCGTGATATTTCATTGGCCAGGGTAAAGAATCCGCCACCCGGACCGATACCAACCAGATCCCCAACAACAAATTTCCTGACACCTTCCCGCTTGGCAGGTATGTCTTCCCCAAACCCGCTCATATATACGCATGGCCAGTTTATCTGACCTATTTTTTCTTCCAGGGTCATCCTTGACAGCAGATCCCCGACCCTTTTCTCGACTGTTTGGCCCGGATCCAGATAGGCCGGCTCAGCACCATCTTTCTGCCGGGTATCACAGGCAGGAATCACCAGGGTTATAAGCAGTATATAAATCAGCGGAAAAGAAGATGGTCTCCCTGAAATAAGACTTAGGATAAATCTGGCCATTATCAGTTAGTTAGACAACTCATTTATCAGCTGTATTAAACCTTCTATGATTCCTGATTCTGCCCCGGACTGAACGCGTGTTGACCTGACTTCATAGCCACCTTCAGGTATGGCCTCATCACTTACAAGGTAACCACAGCTGCCATTGCAATGGGTAATAAAAAAGGTATTTGTATAGGGGGACAGGTTTTTCAGTTTTACACCTATCTGATTGAAGACTTCCCCATTTACACCGGCAAAAATGATACTGCCAATTTTAAGGGCTGAAAGGCGGACTTCAACATCATTCCCCGGGTCATATGCCTGATGATGAAGGCGGTTTGGTTCTTCAACTTTTCCCGGAAGATAAATGCTTTTCTGAATGGCCCTTATTTCACCGGTCGATCGGGTCCCAATATCTTCTGATACCCTGATAGCCTCCTTCCCCAGATCATAGCCAATGGCATCAAGCGCATAGGCATATGAATTTACATCCACGAAATCAATATGGGGACCGTATATCGGATTGATATCACCCGATGCTCCTATCAATATGGGAGCTATCACCGGTTTACCAAGGCTGTCTTCAATATAGCGGGAGGTTGCGCCCGGCCAGTCACCGCTGACCAGGTAATTCCGGGGACCCATAACCACGCCATGGCATGGCCAGTCGAGGAGAACGGACATAATATTTCCTTCAGCGTCATCAATCCGGACTACCCCGACTTCATGATCGCAGGGTCCATAGGGGTTCCTGCCGAGCTGAATATTCCCCTTACCGTCCTGGGCCCTGCGATTGATATTCATCAGGCATTCACCCTTTCCTGCCCCGATGTTCACCCGTTGAAGGTTCCTGTCCGCTTCGAGGACCAACCCTGCCAGTTTTTGCTGAAGCTCATCTGCATAGGCTTTCACCTCGGGAGACACATCATCTTTATAAACCCTTGTGACCGGACCGCTGTGGCTGTGGACAGCTGAAAGAAGGATATGGTCCCGCTTGATGCCCGTTTCCTGCTCAATGAGCCCTGCAGTTTCTTCACAGAATGAATTTGATAATCCAATGATCTCGGCCGAAACGATGGCCGCTTTGTTTTCACCGTCGCTGAAGACGATCGCCCGTGCATAAATGGAATCATGAATGCCTTCGAATGGCTTCGTTCTGCTCCGGTATCCACTCATCGGGATGGGTACAGCAGGGGTAATATTAACTTTTGCCGTGCCGGCCGATATTTTACTGGTTGGAGAGGGATAGAGTGAAAAACCAGCCATTAATAAGACCAGGCAGCAGCACACCAAAGTGCCCGTTGATTTGATGATCGGTTTCATAAGCACAGAAAAATTTTTGGTTTACCCTTTACACGCTTTCAGAAAGGCTTCTGCCTTTTGCTCTATTTCCTCATCTGTTGAATGGATATTCAATCCCCACCCTGCTCCCAGTCCGCCATCCACAACACCAATACTGATGTTGACCGAATGCGATAAAATATCATCCGTTACCGGGAAGCTGCCTTGCTTGATGGGTCTGCCGATTTCTTTGAAATAATGCAAGACATGTTCCATGTTGGCATATACATGCCAGCCGCTGTGGTCAACGGTATCGGTCCCCAGGGCCTTACATACCGCATCAGCTTGTTCCTTGCTCTCAAAGATTACCGTACAAACTGTGGCGATTGCTCCTGCTTCATCATTCAGTGAACGGAATCGAAATCCTTCTCCCGTTGAGATTAATTCTTTAAATTTCTGTTTCTTTTTTTGCAGCATTGAAATAATCAGATCGATCTTTCTGAGCTGGGCTAGTGCAACTGCTCCGGTAACTTCATTCGCCCTGAAGTTTAAACCAAGAATATTTCTCTCCCCAACCTGCACGCCGGTCCGGGCAGGTGTATGTCCCTGGTCATGAATGGCAAACATATGTTCATACATTTCCTTGTCGCTTGTAATGATCATTCCGCCATCACCGGCCGTAATGGTTTTAAAAACATTGAGTGAATATCCTCCTGTCAATCCCATTGTTCCAACCTTCTTTCCCCGGTAGGATGCTCCTGCAGCCTGGCAGCAATCCTCAATGACGACAAGATTATGCTTTTCTGCAATTTCCAGGATCTCATTCATTTTGCATGGATTTCCAAGCATATGAACAGGCATGATAGCCCTGGTTTTTGAGGTGATCCGGTCTTCAACATCCTTGGGGTCAAGTGTAAGGCTTTCATCAATTTCAGCCAGCACAGGCGTGAACCCGGCAAAAATGATTGTCGAGTAACTGGCCACAAAGGTATATGCAGGGACAATCACTTCGTCACCTGGATTTGAACCTATCGCAAACAAGGGGATCAGTAATGAACTGGAACCGGAACTGGTGGCGATTGCATAGGGCGTCCCGCAATATTCAGCAAATTCTTCTTCCAGTGTATAAACTTTATGCTTAAAATCCGGATCATCCATATCTCCATAGCGGAACAGATGACCTGACTCCATTACATCCATTACTTCTTTAATTTCTTCTTCACCGACTAAATATGAACCTGGACCTGGCATTGTGTTAAAGTTTTGATTAATATTTGCTACTGTTTGAGCGCAATTTTCCTGGCAAATTGTATTGATACCGGGCCTATGAGACCTGATTCCAGCAGGGGTGCATCCTTCCAAAGGATATTGTTTTGGAAGTTGGGACCGGTAATATTGGTTTTCGTATACCGTTCACTTTCAGGAAGCAAGCCATCACCTGTCAGGCGGTTGGACCAGGTATTCGCAACTTCTAAAGTTAATGTATTTTCCCCTGCTTTGGCAGCCCAGGTTATATCTTTTTGATAGGGTGGTTTCCACAGGATCCCCATCTTCTCTCCATTCAGATAAATCTCAACAACTTCCCTGACCTTGCCCAGGTTTAAAAAAATGATCAGCTCATCGCTTATGTATTCCCGGGGTATATCAAACTTTTTGTTATACGTTGCTATACCTGAAAAATATTTGAGGCCTTCATGATCCGAATCTGTCCAAGACATCAATTCAGGAATTACAATTTGATCCGGTGCACCCCAGCCAGGCGGAAAATCAATTTTCCAGTCCCCTGTAATATTAACAGGCGAAGGTATATCACTTACTTCGACAACATTTTTATTGCCGGTATTATCGGTAAGGGCATACTGTCCTTTTTCCCATGCAATCAGGCTGATTTCATTGCCGTCCCTCTGAACATCGGCAAACATCCCATTTCCCTGACCCTTATCTGTACCTGGAAAGATCTGTTTACCCTCATATTCGGCTGTAGTGATATGTTGTGATTGATCATTTGCCCTGAAGACAATAAATACAGAGCCATGTGGTTGTAATTTCAATGGAATCCTGGTTGTTTCTCCATTCAAGTCGTATAACCCCGCTGTTTGCATTGTCCCGGTCTCGGGATCCCATATTTCCGGGATCTTTCCATTTACCCTAAATATCCCATTGATGGTTTCACTTTCATTTCTGGTGTTACTCACGAAGTAAATTTCTTCACTGGATGTTTTGCGATGGATGAAATCAAGGTTTGCCGAGTCATTATTGCCGGTAAAACTGAAATCAGGACCCAATCCCCTTTCAAGCATCACCTGTTTCAGGGTTTTACCCCAGATTACCTTTCCCTTGCCATATTGATTTTCTGTAATGGTTCTGCCATCGCAGGCACCCCAGAGCCTTTTTGCAATTTTTTTAATGAGTTCATCCTTTTCAGCATAATCTTTCAATCCATGTGAACGGGTGGGCTTTCGGCCAACAATCGTGGCTCCTTTTTTAACCAGGTTCTCGATCTTCATTAAAACTTCCGGGTTGGCGTGATCCTGGTCAGGCAATACCAGTATTTCATAGCTTTGTCCACCGGGCAGCACAAGTTGCCCGTCTTTTACATCGAGCCGGGTGAGTATGACTTCACTGTTTGTTACATCATAATCATAGCCAAATCCGAGTGAAGGATCGACATGTTTCGGCTTCACAAAATTGGGGGCCTGATCACCATAGTAAAAAAGTACATCACCTACGAAATTCCCCTGTTGCAACAGGAAGCAACTGCGGGCAAGATAGTCTGAAAATGGCCTGGATTTAGGCCACCAGACCCGGGTAGCATTGAAATGGGTTCCGGCATGGTAAACATAGCCGGGAATACCTGCATCTGGTGTGGTATGGGGAGAAGTATGATACACGAAGCGGTTCAGTCCCTCACACATGGCCTTATCAGCCAGTGGCTTGAGCTCTGCAGGTCCTTCCTGCCAGTGCAGGAAACTGGTAAACGCTTCTCCCTGCACTTCTTTTTTACCATAAATATGCGCTGCACATGATATTTCTTTTACCAGCTGCATGACATCAAGTCCCTGCTCATCATAGCGTTGATGTTTATTCCAGAACTCTCCCCTGGGAATATCCAGTACGCCCAGTGCCCTCAGGGCATCCACAGGAACATTATGAACCGGGGCTCCCGGTCCGCCGGATTCTGAACACAACTTGATCCCATGGGGATTAACCATTTCCCGGCCTTTTAAGTAGAGATTTTCAATCAGAAGGTCAGACAAGGTTTGCCGGTAATCGTATAGAAACCGTTCTGTAACATCTTTGTTTTGAATGATCTTTCCCTGCAGTACAGGAAGGTAGGGTGTCATATCATAACCACGCCGCTTCTCAAATTCTTCGAGCATTCGTGGTGTCCATACAAATCCCACCACCTCATAACTGCATAAATAGAAATATTTAATGGGCGTGTTACCGATATCTCCAAGTTTTTCCTGTAATCTTTCAATAAAATAATTAAAATGAAATTCAGTCGCTTCTGGACTGAAATGATCCATGCTCAGGCCTGCGGAATTCGGGCTCGGGCATTTCAACATCTCTCCCGTATTGGCACATACAAAGCGGGAGATTTCCCAGGTACCCTCTCCGGCACTCCAGGTCAGCCTTCCATCTTCATCGACATGAGCGGAAAGATCGATTACCTGTGAGGGGTCAACTATGATTTCATCCTCAGAAAAGGGAATGGCCAGCACAGCTACATCCTTATAATAAACGGGCATTCCATCCGCATTTTTTTCAATGAATACATTTTTACCCGCCCTGTTTTTGGTTGGAAGCTCGGGAAATGGCAGGTCCAACTCAATTTCACCCGGTCCGGATACCACCTTTGAGGTTTCATACAGTGCCATGGAACCATGTTCAGGCCTGATCCAGCTGCCTCCTGCATCCCAGCTGCTCGAAAGAATCAATCCGAGTTCCATATCGAGGCGGGTAGCCTCCTTCACAGCATGGCTGATCGCTTCGAGACACTCTTCTCCCATAAAGGCCGGTCCGGCCGGCACCATACCTTCAGGATTGCTGACCGCTCCGATATCAAATATGTCAAATCCGGCCATTCCCTGAGCTTTGGCTTCTTCCAGTTCATAGGTCAGCCGGGATAGATCAAAATTACCATTCATCCAGTCCCAATACCCCTTCGGACGAACCGATAAAGGGGGATCTTTAAAACCTTCTTCCAGGGAGATCATCGGTGAATCGAGACTTGAAGTATCCTTTTGCTGCTGACAACTGGTAGACGCAATCAGTAAAACAGCAAGGGGAATAATTTTTTTTCTCATGTCGGTTTATGATTTAAATGCTAATCAATTCCAGTGCGCTTGCCATCCCGCCATGAATTAGTACCCAGGGAGGCATTGTTTTCCAGGATTAAGATTTTGCTATCTTTTGAATAGGTATTGGGACCAACAATATCCATGTCACCATCGTTTCCAAGGTCGCCCGTAACACCATAATACATGCCATATGCCGTGTCAATTATTGCTTTTGTCCAGCTCGTTCCATCACCATCATTCAGCCACAGATACATTCCTTTCTTCCCGAATGAGAGTCCCACAAAAACGTCAAAGTCCCCATCCAAATCAAAATCACATGCCAGTGCCTGGTGGTTGGCAGTAAAATGGTCTTCAATGATATGTTTTTCCCATGGCTGGGTTCTGGGGCTTTCAGGAAGATCATACCAGGCCAGGTACACTTCAGCTCCTTCAGCCGGTGTGACCAGCAGGTCCTTTTTACCATCCCCGTTCAGGTCTGCATATCCGTTCTTCGTTGAGTTCGATAAGTTTCCTTCTTTATTCATCCAGTTCATATCAAAAATAACCATCTGATAATCACCGGTCCTGGGATTATTTGCAAACAGTGCATAGCCATTCATTACAATGTCAGGGATATTATCATGATCAAGGTCAAACACATCCAGTCCTTCCCTTTTCGGTTGATCGGGAAGTTTAACAGCAAGCCAGTCGTCGGGAGTGTTCTGAAAATAAAGGAGCAGTTCATTATTGTTCCCCAGGTGCCTGACAATCACATCGATTTTTTTATCTCCATCCAGAAATGCAACATCCATATCACCCAGGTGAAGTCCATTGGGAATATCGGAATCGATTACATGCTTTTTCCATGCCTGTGCAGGATTCCCGCCGGGGATGAAAGGATTCTCAAACCAGTACAGATTGGCAGGAAGTTCAAGATTGCCAGAATGTTTGTCTTCCGGTAATACCAGGTCCAGATCGCCATCGTTATCCACATCAGCAAATTCTGAATCACCCGTGAATGGGCCTGGTTTAAAGTCCCGATCAAATTCATGCCTTATCCAGCCAGGAGCCTGGTACCAGGCAAACAATTGCCTTCCATTGGCATGTTTTCCGCCTTCGAATGCAGCAATATCGGGGAGCTGGTCATTATTCAGATCGGCTATATTCACAGTGGTGACTCCACTGATATCCGGATCGGGGATGATGATCTTAAAATCCTGTCCGTGTGATTTCACAGACGATATTATCAAGCATAGAAATACCCATGCGCAATGCTTTATAACGCTCATTGAATCCTGAATTTTACGTAAGATAACATACCCGTTTTTCCTATCCAAGCCTGTCAGGCAGGATAAATGTGTTATCGCTTCATAAAATTCCTTACTGCATTACATCCATCCTCACCAAAAATGCGGATGAAATAAATTCCACTGTTAAGTTCAGAAATATTCAGATCAACGGTTTTCGACCGGATGACCCCAAATCTTTTAAGCTGTTGTCCCAATACATTTTGAATGGTAATTTCATGGATCTCACTTTCAGCATCTACATGTAATATATCAGCAGCCGGATTTGGATAAATATTGAAGTCCGGCGTTAACCGACTTTTTACTGAACTTGGTTCTCCTGCACCTTCCTTGAAGTCATCAAAGAACACTATATCATTATAGGAACCCATACCTATCTTTCCTTCTGTGCCGAGTGCTGCATCATCAACCGCAAGGTACTCTGTCCCGTCGATATAAGCAGTAACAGCTGTGCCGCTGCGAACCAGCCTGTAGGAATGATAAGCCGTGTCGCTGATGGCAGCAGTTTCATTGGCCGTGCCAACCATGGATTTGGAATTATTGATTACCTGGTACAGGGCTCCCTCGTCACCAACCTGGAATTGCATGTATGAATAATTATCCGGATCAGTGAACCCAAAGACGATCATGAAATCTGTTTTTGATTTTGGTTCGCCATCTTCTGTTGCATTGACCTTTGCTTTCAGGCTTATGTCGAAATCACCAAATGCCTTTGCATCGTAAACAGCGTAAGTTCCCGGGGATGGATCAGTCTCCGCAGTGGGCTTGTAGGGAGCTGCCCGCTCAGTAATGTAATACCTTGCATCTCCTTCGTCGTCGGCAACAACCCATATCCCGATTTCGTTAAACCACAATCTTTTATCCGGACTGCTGTTGATGCGTGTAAAATAATTCCGGTCATTTCCGAAACCAGCTATATCACTGAAAATTGAATCAGGTTCATGGCCGTAATAAACATGCAGCTTTGGAGGTGTCCAACCATACATCCAGCTGGTAGGATCCGTAACATAAATGATATCTTTTGAACCTGCGGCATAAAATGACTCTGCCAGGTTATCTACCCTGATGGTCATAAAACTGTCCTGATCGGCCAGTTCTGCCAACAGGGCATCCGTTACGTCAAGGCTGAGGAATGATGCATTACCCCCTGTAAAAGAGGTGCGGTCCAATGTATCGGTATATACCACATCAACATCGGGAGCCTGGTCAACCGGGATGGTTGCATCTTCATTCCAGTTATCGTTCGCAACATGAAGGATGACAAAATCCGGCATATCCGGTCCCTGATTTGTGGTTGTGGAAACCTTAACCTTGGCGGAAAGAATAATCATTCCCTCCGGAATCTCGATACTGTCCTTCACATTAAATTTTAGATAGGTATCATACGATGCTGGATTGTCCAGTGTCGTATTGGCCATCCGGATCTGGGTTTTATGGCCAACATCTTCGTTATTATGGCCACTGCCAATATCGGTATCATGGGTGACCATAAAAATGATTTCACCGACAACCTGTGCTTCAGCAGCAAGGAATCGTCCGGCAAGGAAAATCATCACCAGACATAAACTCTTTAAGAAGTAGAATTTTAGTTTCATAGCAAATTTGTTTTAATTAGACATATGTTTGATAATTGTTGAATAATCTATGATTCATGATCTTCTACCGGTATGGGAAGGGTTTGGGATCCAAAAGTTCAAGAAGTTTGTCTTTAATGGCAAAAGCACAGAATAAATTGCCTCTGGGATTATAATGACCTATATAAAACTTTTGCAGGTATTCCCTTATCTCTCCCTTGAAACTTGAATGCTCCTGCATATGTGAATCCATCAGATCGACAAAAGGAAGATTATGCATTCTCATGTAATCAACAAAGGGCTGATCCCACCGTTTCCCTTCTTCAGCGTACCGGGCGATAGTACTGGCAGGATGCGAGAGTACATATAGTACTTTTTTATTGTTTGTCATTGCATATCCTTCAATCTTCTCAATGATTTTACGAGTTGAGAATAGTGCTGAACGATTATGAAGTTCTTCGGCAGTTTGAACCAGTGTATCAATATTATCCACTTCAGTGACGATTCCATGTGTGGTGGCCAGACTCATTATATCTGAGTAAGCCTGATAAGGGTTTTTCACCTTCGAATTCAAATGGGCCAGCATAATATGCAGTGTGAAATCATCCTTGAACATTTCATAGACCTGGTCAATATCACATAGTTTATAAACTGATTCAGGTGTAGGACAGGGATTTTTGCATTCAATAAATGTCTCCTCTTTGACATGGACTTTTACATAAGGCAGCGTGGGTTCAATAAATCTGACATGTTTCCGGGTACGCATCGTTCTCCATGAATCCAGGTTTCGCTTGTGATCACCGCTGTATATATTGAATACAATGTATTCTGCAGGTGTACGCTGTTCCTCTTTTAACATACGCAGATATGCCTGGTAAACGGACCATCCTCCGATGCCAAAATTCCTGACCGGTTCCTGCAAGTGAGCGGCCAATACTTCCTGCCATGTTTCATGATCACTTACCTGGTGACACTGCGTAAAACTGTTACCATAGGTATTTATCCTGCATGGTTTTTCTTTATAATTGGACATTAGCCGTTCCCCGTCTTCACCCTTATAGGTATAGGTACATACAGAATTGTCGATCCCGTCCCTGTATTGATCGTTATTCAGCAACCATCCGAATTCGCCGTTATATTTTGCAAATGGGAATGCTTTTCCGGCCAGCCAGCCGTCAACTTCTTCTTTGGTATATAATATATTCTCTAAGAATTTATGGACATCAATGATTTCATCTGGATCTTCAGTCCATAAGAACGGGTCCGGATGTAAAGGCATCATTCCAACTCCAAGGGTGGTTAAAGAACTGTCCTTTATGAATGCTCTTCTTGCTATCTTTTTATTCATTTCAGTATTCCTTTAGACCAACCGGTAGATTTTGCAGATCCTCATTGCCTGCTAATTCTGTTTTCCCTAATCGTCGCAATAACATGAAATTTAACCGGGAAGGGATTATGTCCATGAGGCTGCAAAATGGTAAACACACTTTTATTGTCGATGGCCCTGGTCCAATCCCAGGGAAGTGTTTCCGTTCCAGATCCAGGACCATGCCACATTGATTGAATTGGCATTGTACCTTCATAAATACCTGGTGTTGAAAAACATATTGGCCATCCTACCCGATGCTGGATGGTGGAGTCAAGAGCCCTTTGCAGATTTACCCACCCAATGCCAAATCCTACTGGTTCACTGGTCTCATTCATTGTAATAATTTCCAGTTTAACATGAAGTATACCATTGGCAAAATCGAACGGATTCAACCAATTCTCCGGCACCCCTGGTTCCTGTTTCATCCTCAACAAAAAATCCCAATCAGAAAACAAACGCTTGTCTCCGGAATGGATTATAATAGTATCAAAAAGGGTAAACTCCTGGCAAGATGTATCCCTGTTCAAGGCATCATTCCGCCACAAATGGAGATATTTATATTCATCCCATGCTATGCTGACTATATCAAGATCACCATCACTATCCAGATCAGCTACCCTGGTTCCCAGGTGGCTTTCTTTCCCGGAAGATATAACTTTCTCGTAAAACGATCCTCTCCCGTTGTTCTCCCAGATAGCTACTTTTTCATTTCCACGGTGTTCTCCTGAAACAATATCAAAATCACCATCACCATCCATATCTGCGACATCCATGCTATTGGTAGTTCCCTGGATCACAACATTATGCAGTTTCCATTTTGGAATATTTGGTTTGCGTGATTGCTCCCACCAGTACAACCCATTTTTTGTGCCATTGGCAGTTGATACAATAATGTCCGGAAGGTGATCACCGTTTAGATCTTTTGCGTAAATCCTATCGGCATATTTATCAGGAACTGAACCTATTTCATGCATTGGCCAGTTGCCCGAACCACTATTTGGGTTTTCCCACCAGACAATTTTTTTATTATCAAGTGTGCCACAGATATCATTGTCTCCGTCACCGTCGATGTCATTAACGCCAATTCCTTCAGGATAGACATTGCGGGTGATTATTTTACGTGTCCACAAGCCATCTTCAGGATTATCAGGAATGGAAAAGTAATAAATGGTACCAACGTTTATAAGGATTATCGGTTTGCCGCCAGGAACAATCTGCCCGAGTGTGTATCCCTGGCTGCTGATATTATGATCCGTCTGTCCGACATCACCTACATGTATATATGTCCAGGCAGATCCAAGGTTATTTTCAGCCTCCAACCAATACATCATACCGGATTTATCAAGTGCAATCACATCACCATAACTGTCTCCATCAACATTTACAGAAAGAAGTGCGTCAACATCTAGAGGAAATTCTATGCGAGTCCAATGACCAGTCATATTAAGACCTGGGTTACGGTAAAAATATTTGCCTGAAACAATATCACCAAAACCGTCACCAGTCAGGTCATTCATTGCGAGACCGAAATATCTTTCTTCCCGATTATCATCTACCTGAATATATGTCCATTGATCCAAACTCATTATATCCGTAAGTCCGGTTTGGGGATTTGTCAGATTTTCCCATAGGTCAACCTTGTTGCTATTACTCCAGTTTGCACCGAAGATATCGCAGTCACCATCTCCGCCAATATCTACAAGACATATATTATGTGATCCTGAATCGGAAATCACTTTTTTAATCCAATTCGTGCCGCTATTATTGCTGTAATACACCGCTAATTCATCAGGATCATTACCCTGGTGCATTTCTGCTATGACGATATCGCTTTTTCCATCATTATTCATATCGGCAATCCCAAGTGAATGAATTACCGTTTCTGTTTTATTGATTATAATATGTTCAGTCCAATGTTCCTTCAGCGGATCTCTTG